>DASSPL010000356.1:0-7201 GCA_035699685.1 Burkholderiales bacterium
CGCTACCACCTCTGCTGGGGAAGCTGGCACGGCCCGCACGCCTACGACATCGAATTGAAGGACGTGGTCGACCTCATGCTGCGCGTGAAGGCGCAGGCTTACCTCATTGAAGGCGCCAATGCCCGCCACGAGCATGAGTACGCGGTGTGGGATTCCGTGCGCCTGCCGGAGGGCAAGATCCTCGTTCCGGGGGTCGTCACGCACTCCACCGACGTGGTCGAGCATCCGGAGGTGGTCTCGCAGCGCATCCAGCGCTTCGCGAAGCGCGTCGGCAGGGAGAACGTCATCGCCGGCTGCGACTGCGGCTTCGGCGGCCGCTCGCATCCGCAGATCGCCTGGGCCAAGCTCAAATCGCTGGTGGAAGGCGCCGCGCTCGCCAGCAAGGCGTGAATTCCGTGCGCTAACTACGTCCGGGCGCGTTCCTTCAGCGCCTTGGCCGCCATGAAGAGCCCGCCGTCGGCGCCGTCGACGAAGTGCACGTGCCGGCCGGAGTAATCGAATACCAGGCAGGTGATCTGGGCGCGGTCGGCGACGTGGATTCCGTAAACCAGCTCGCGCCGCGCGAAGTGCTGGTCCAGCCATCGGGTGAGCGCCTCCCGCTGGGAGGCGGTGCCGGCCAGGACCTGCCGGAAGCAGTCGTTGAACTTCTTCACATCCGAATTGCGGGCGAGGAGGGTCTTGTAGCTGCCCCAGTCGGTATCGGCCGTACGAATGCGGCACATCATGAGGAACCCGCCGAGCAGCACGATCAGCCGCGTTCGCATGAGGTACAGCCACCTTCCCAGCGCCCCGCGCTGCCCGGCGCGCACGCCGACCTCGCTGTGGAGCCGGTGGCGGCTGAAGGAGAACGCGAGGTTGGGTGGCCATACCGGGTGGCAGTCGTCGTCCGCGCCGTAGATCTCGCGCACCTTGGCGATCAGCTCCAGGTACAGGCGCTCGACCTGTGCCGCGTCTGAAAGCAGGATCCTGACCATCACGCTGACCGTCTCGCCATGGCGGCTCGGGATGTCCTGCCAGCGGCATTCGAGGCCCTCGAAACTGGCGGCGGGCGCGACGCTGCCCGGCTCGACCCGGTACAACTGCGCGCTGTCCGGGTCCTTCATGCAACGCTCGGCGTAGGCCAGGCCGCCGCCGGCAAACATCGCCTGCACGTAATGCTCGGACACGCGATAGCGCGCGACCTTGATGTCGGCCCGCGCTTCGCGGATGCGCGCGACGGGCATCGTTGCGATGCGCAGGTCCAGGCCGAAAGATTTCCGCGCCAGCGCCTGCGTCTGCAGCAACGCCGCCCGCGCACCGCCCAGCAGCTCCGGCGGCACGCACAGCGTGGCGCCATCGCCCTCGAAAACGAATGGAATCTCGGTGTCGGCCGCCAGGTTCAGCACGGCGGTGATGAGGGCCGCGCCGAGCGTGTTGACCTTCTTGTACTCGCCCGCCTCGACGGCCACCGTCGAATTGCGCACGTCGCACATCACGACGTGCCAGTCGCCGGGCAACGGCGTGTAGCTTTCCTGCCGGCCGACGTCGCGAAAGTCGGTCAGGAGCGGCAGGTTCGAGTAAAACGTGCTGCTGCCCATCGCGCGAGTGTAAATGTTCACGGCAAATGCGACGCGCCTGCATTAGCCTGCAACGGCACAAGAAAAGGGAGCTCGTCATGCGCAACGTCCTGCTGTTCATCCTGTTCGCGCTGCTTGCGGCCTGTACCCGCACGGTGCTCGTGCCCGTGCCGCCGCGCGTCGATCTGAAGGGCTACGGCACGCTCGGCATCGTCGACTTCGGCTCCAACGGCGAGCGCGGCAGCGCCGGCCAGGCGACCCGCCATTTCCAGGAGCAGCTGCAGTCCGCCCAGCCCGGCACGCGCATCGTCGAGCTCGGCAGCCGCGACGCGGTCCTCGCCGCGATCGGCGCGCGCGAGCTCGATCCGGCCGCGCTGCGCAGGATCGGGGAGAAGTTCGGCGTCGCAGCCGTGTTCCTGGGCGAGCTGGTCTATTCCGAGCCGCGCACCGATATCAAGGTCACCGACATCTCCAGGCTGGAAGGCGGCGTGCGCACCGAGCTGCGCGGCGATATTTCGAGCCGGCTGGTCGAGACTGCGAGCGGCGCGAGCGTCTGGACGCGCTCGGCGTCGACCAAGCGCCAGCTCGGCGCGCTAAGCGTATCGGCCGAGCACGGCGTAAGCGGCGGCCTCAGCAAGTCCAATCCGCGCGACGAAATGGTGCCGGCGCTGGTCTATCAGCTGACGCACGACTTCCGGCCCAGCACGGTGCGCGAAAGCCGCTAGTAACACAGAACGCCTTCCAGGTCCTCGCGCATAATCCGCGGCGGGGAGGGAGTGCTTGGAAGCCGCTGCCCGCAGGCCGGCCTGGAAGCGCGTGATCAAGTCGGTCGAAGTCGCGACGCCCGGGTCGTGGCTCTCGACGATCTTCTACTGCGCGTTCTGCTTTCCCATGTTCGCCTTCATGCTGGGCACGAAGGAGATCATCCCGATCCTTATCACCGGCTTCTTTGCCCTCTGGGGAGCCGCCGGCCTGGTGGCGATGGTCTGGCACACGCTCGAGGAGCTGAAGTTCGGCGCGGTGCATATCACCCTGGAAGGCGAGGCGCCGGTGCTGGGCGGCACGCTGAGCGGGCGGCTCGAGCTGCCTGACGCCGCCGCGAAGGCGCACCACGTGCGCGTCGAGCTGCAATGCACGGAGTCCCGCGAAGAAACGGACTCCAACGGCAAGACCTCCACGAGGGAACTGCGCCTCTGGTACCGTGAAATGGCGGTCATCGTGCGGCGGGACGGCATGCGCCGCGTGGCGGCGTTCCGCATGGCGATTCCAGACGAGCCGACCGTCAAGCGCGGCCGCGACTACAAATGGGAGCTCAAGGTGCGCGCGGACCTGCCCGGCGTGGACCTCGGTCGCACGTTTGCCATCGACGTCGCCCAGCCGCCGCCCGGCGCGCCGGTGCGCGCCCCCGAGATGCGTGCTCCGGCGCCGCAGCCCGCCAGCCCGTCGACGCCGCCGCGCTCGGACGCCGCGCGCTGGGCGCTGGTCGCGGCCAACCTGGTGCCGATCCCGGGCGTGCTCTTCTGGGGCTGGGACGTCGCTCACGTCGTCATGGTCTACTGGGTGGAGACGCTGATCATCGGCGGCATCAACGTGCTGCGGATCGCCGCGGCAGAGCCCGAGCAGGTCATCACGCCGCAGCGCGAGGGCACCGGCATCAAGGCGAGCGAGCTGCCGATCGCCAAGGCCCTGTTCATCGGCTTCTTCGTCGCGCATTTCGGCGGCTTCTGCCTGGCCGAAGGCCAGGCGCTCGCCTACCTGTTCAATACCGACCTGTCGCGCGGCATCTACGTTTATGCGCGCGAGAATCCCGCGCTGGTGATCGCGGGACTGGCGCTGCTCGCGAGCCACCTGGTGTCATTTCGCGTGAACTACCTGAACGGCGAGGAATACCGGCGCGTCGACATGGCCCGCCTCATGCTGCGGCCCTATGGCCGCATCTTCGTGCTGCATCTCTTCATCTTCGCCGGTGGCGCGGCGCTGCAGTTTTTCAAGGCGCCGGCGCTCGCGATCGTCATCTTCGTCGCGCTGAAGATCGCCATCGACTATCGGCAGCACCGGGAGGAGCGGAAGATTCTCGCCCAGTGAAGAGAGCCGCGTTCGACTACTCGCTCGATTTCGCGCGCATCGACTTTCGGCAGCATCCCGAGCGCTATCGCGTCGGGCGCGGCGAGCAGGGCGTGCTGCTGGTCGAACCGTACAAGAGCGAGCTGCTGCCGCACTGGCGGTTCAAGACGCCGGCCATCGCCCGCCGGTCGGCCAACAAGCTCTACGCGATGTTCCTCGGCTACAAGAAGGCGGGCGATTTCGTCGGCATGGACATGGCGCGCAAGTTCCTGCAGATGGGCTACACGCGCGCGCGGCGCTACGCCAACTACAAGGGCGGGCGCAAGTACGCGCCCGGCACGAGGAAGGTCCTGCCGCGCGGCGCGGACCGGGTCAAGGCCGAGTCAGCGGCGATCTTCTACGCCAAGTGGCGCCGCGCGCGGCAGGATCGGGCCTACCTCGCGATGATGCAGCGCCACCGCGAGGAGCACGAAACCTAGATCAGGCCGGCGACATGCCGCCGAACTGCTCGCGCCGGTCGGCGAGCCCGAAGCGGCGCTCCTTGGCGACCGGTTGCATGCGCTGGCGCCGGTCGTAGCTCAGGCGCCGGCGTTCGGCGGCTTCCGCCTCGTGGTACCAGCCGAAGTAGCCGGCAATGACGGCGCTTACGGCATGAAGCCAGATGTCATGGCTGTGGAGGGGCATCATCCCGAACGTCGTGTTCAGCATCGGCAGCATCCCCATGATCGCCAGGGCGCCGAAAAGCACCGCGAGCCCGCGGGCGAAGGTGACGCTGCTCGCCCGGCCCGCCCAGGCGGAAAGGCCCCAGGCACCGACGACGATATGCACCAGCGTCTCCAGCAAATTGACCGGGAAGAGACCGAAGAGGTAGCCATACAGCAGCGTGAAGGTCGTCGGCGGCGCGTCGGCCGGCGGCGGGGTCAGCATCGCAGGGATGAGGCCGAGCAGTCCCGCGGCGAGGTAGGCGAGGCCGAAGATAGCGGCAAAGGTGGATGTCTTCATCTCAAATCTCCACGTGGTGCGGTTCGGGTCCCTGGTCGTAATCGCGCTCCAGGCGCACGGTGCCGTCGCGCTCGACGACGGCCACCCGGCAGCGCGGCTTGGCGAGCGCGACGCGCACGGCGTGCTTCATCGCGCCCCACTTGCTCGGGAAGTAGGCGATGGCGATGCGGCTCGGTCCGCGCTCGTTCACGCTCCACACGCCGTCGCGGGTTTCGCTGACCGATAGCACCGGTCTTTCCATGGCCTTAATTTCCTCCAGAGGGGGCTTGAGCGTGGATGACGGAAGGCTTCTCGATCGGCGGCCGCCGGATCTCCTGCTCTAGGCTCGGCCGTTCCTGGCGCTGGAACGGCGCCAGCTCGACCGGCTCGCCGCTCTCGATCGACTGGTACAGCGCGCGGATCACGCGCACGTCGGCGAGGCCTTCCTCGGCCGACGGCTCGGGCGCGCGGTTCTGCAGGATGCAGTCCGAGAAGTACAGCAGCTCCGGCGCGAACTGGTCGCGCTTGGCGAAGCGCCGCTCGCTGACCAGGTTGCCTTCCAGCGTCAGCCGGTGCTCGAGGGGCTTGGCGTATTCGTACGCCGGCTCGACCGCCAGGTCGCCCTTGGTGCCGACCAGGCGGTACTCCGACACCTTGGTGGCGCCGAAGCTCGCGGTGAAGGTGGCGAGGCGCTCGTTCGGGAAGCGCAGCGTGCAGCTGACGGACTCCTCGACATCGCCGAGCACGCCGGCGGACGTAGCGAGCACCTCGATGGGCTCGTCGCGGAACAACCCGCGCGCCGCGTTGATGCAGTAGATGCCGATGTCGTAGAGCACACCGCCGCCCAGCGCGCGCTGCACCCGGATGTTGCCCGGCACCACGCTCATGGTGAAGGTCGAGGTGAAAAGGCGCGGCTCGCCGATGCGCCCGGAGCGCGCGATCTCGATCGCCTCGAGGTTGGCGCGCTCGAAGTGCAGGCGGTAGGCGACCATCAGCTTGGCGCGCCCGTCTTTCGCCGCCTTCGCCATCAATTCGCATTCGGCCTCGGTGACCGCCATCGGCTTCTCGCACAGCACGTGGACGCCGCGGCGCGCGGCGCGCTCGGCATACTCGGCGTGCAGGGTGTTGGGCAGGGCGATGTAGACGGCGTCGATGTCGCCGCTCTTCAGGAGCTCGTCGTAGTGGCCGTAGTCCACGGCGCGCCCGATCGCGTACTTCTTGCCCAGCTCCTCGCGCTTCACCGGGTCGCCGGACACGATCGCGGCGAGCACGGAGTTGCGCCGCGCGTTGGCGAACGCGGGCAGCACCGCGACCTGGGCGATGTGGCCGCACCCGACGACGGCATAGCGGATGAGGCGCTTGGGCATCTAGGCCGCCCGCCGCTTCCTCGCGCGCTTCGGCTTGTGCGCGGGCTTCGCTTCGTTCTTCTTGCCGCCTTCGACCGACTTCTTGAGGAGCGACATGAGGTCGATGACGTCGGCCGACTTCGCCGCCTTCTCTTCCTTCTCGGGCTCGGTGATCTCCTCGGTCTCGCCGGCCTTGACCTTCTCCTCGATGCGCTTCAGCAGGTCCTCGTGGTAGGTGTCGTGGTAGCGCTCGGGCCGCCACTCGTCGGCCATGTCCTCGATCAGCCGCAGCGCCATGTCCAGCTCCTTCGGGCTGGCCTTGGCGCCCTTCGTCTTCTCGGGAATGTCCACGTCGGCGGCGCTCTTCAGCTCCTTGTGGTAGCGCAGCGTGTTCAGCACCAGCGCTTCGCCCTGCGGCACGACCGCCGCGAGGTATTGCTTGGTGCGGATCACGACCGTGGCGATGCCCGCCTTGCCGGCCTTCGCCATCGCGTCACGCAGCAGCGCATAGGCCTTCTCGCCGCGCTTGCCGGGCGCGAGGTAATACGGGGTATCGAAGTACTGCGGGGCGATGTCGGCGAGCTCCACGAAGGCCGTGATGTGCACGGTCTTCGAGGCCTCGGGATTGGCGCGGCGGAAATCCTCTTCCGACAGGACGACGTACTTGTCGTCCTGGTACTCGTACCCCTTGACGATGTCTTCCCACGGCACGTCCTTGCCCGTGGCCTTGTTGACGCGCTTGTAGCCGACCGGCGCCATGTCGCGCTTGTCGAGCATCGTGAGGTCGAGCCCCGCCTCGCGCTTCTGCGCGGAGAAGAGCTCGACCGGCACGTTGACCAGCCCGAAGCTGATCGCGCCTTTCCAGAGGCCCCGCGCCATCTTTTACCGGTGCATGCCTTCGAGGAGCGAGGCGAGATCGTCGGCGTGCTCCTCTTCCTTGGCGAGGATCTCCTCCAGCATGCGGCGCGTGGTCGAGTCCTCGGTGCCGAGGTAATTGATCATCTCGCGGTAGCTGTCGATGGCGATGCGCTCGGCGACCAGGTCTTCCCTGATCATCTCCTCGAGCGAGCCGCCCTCGACGTACTCCGCGTGGCTGCGCATCGCCAGGCCGTCGGGCGAGAAGTCGGGAGCGCCGCCGAGCTGGGTGATGCGCTCGGCGATCTGGTCGGCATGCTGCTGCTCCTCGTTGGCGTGCTCGAGGAACTCCGCGGCCACGCTCTCGGCATGGATGCCCTGCGCCATGTAGTAATGGCG
>DASSPL010000357.1:0-4009 GCA_035699685.1 Burkholderiales bacterium
CGGCGCGTCCTCACCGGCGAGCCGCTCGCGCGCGACGCCGCGTTCGCCGAGAAGCAGGCCGAGGCGGCGCGGCTCCTGCGCCTGTACGCGCTGTCGGACGGCGTGAAGGACAAGCTCTGGGCGCAGCTCGACATCACCTACTTCCTGCGCCACGACGCGCAGGAGATCGCCTGGCATACGCGCAACCTGCATTACCGCGTCGCCTCGGACAAGCCGGTGGTGAAGGCGCGCCTCGCGCCGTTCGGCGAGGGCCTGCAGGTCATGATCTACACCCGCGACCGCGAGGCGCTCTTCGCGCGCATCTGCGGCTATTTCGACCGCAGCGGCTTCAACATCGCCGAGGCCAAGGTGCACACCACGCGCGCCGGCTACGCGCTCGATACCTTCGTCGTCATGGGCCAGGGCCCGGGGATGCACTACCGCGACATGATCCAGATGATCGAGAGCGGGCTCGCCGAGGAGCTCGACTCGAGCGCCCCGCTCGCCGCGCCGCGCGGCGGGCGCCTGTCGCGCCGCGTGCGCCACTTCCCGATCTCGCCGGTGGTCGACATCCGCCCCGACGAGCGCGGCGCCTACCAGGTGCTGTCGGTAGTGGCGAGCGACCGGCCGGGGCTGCTCTACGGCATCGCGCGGATCCTCGCGCGGCACCGCATCAGCCTGCAGACGGCGCGCATCAACACCCTCGGCGACCGCGTCGAGGACGTGTTCCTCGTGTCGGGCGAGGAGCTCGCCGCGCCGAAGACGGTGCTAGCGCTCGAGCAGGAGCTCCTGCAGGAGCTCAGCCTTCCGCAGGAACGACCCTTGCAAGCCCTCGGCGCATGAGCGAGCTGCGGCGCCGCGCCACCGATCATCGTCCGGCACCCCTCCAGGGCGACGAGCCCTGGCGCTGCGGCGACGATCTCCTCGGCGCGAGCCTCCACGCCGACCACGGCCCGCTCGGCGTGGTCGCGGACCTGATCGTGGAAGAGGATTCGTGGGCCGTGACCGGCCTGGTGGTGACCGCCGGGGGCGCCTCCATGGTCGTGCCGCTCACCGACGTGGCGCGCGTCGACTGGCCGCAGCGCACGCTCTACCTCAGGACGAAGATCTAAGCCGTTATTCCTCGGGCAATTCCTGCCCGGGAAACAGCGCCTCGTTGAAGCCGAAGCGGGTGAAGTCGCGGATGCGCATCGGGTACAGGATGCCATCCAGGTGGTCCACCTCGTGCTGCACCACGCGCGCGTGGAAGTCCGACACCTCGCGCTCGAAAGGCCGGCCGCGCTCGTCGACCCCCGAATATCTCAATCGCTTGTAACGCGGCACCACGCCCCGCATGCCGGGCACGGACAGGCAGCCTTCCCAGCCCTCCTCCAGCTCGTCGCCCAGCGGCGTGAGCACGGGGTTGATGAGCACCGTGTCCGGCACCTCCTCGACCCCCGGGTAGCGGGGATTCGCCTTGACGCCGAAGATCACCACCCGCAGGCCGACGCCGATCTGCGGCGCGGCGAGCCCGGCGCCGTTCAGGTGCGCCATGGTGTCGCGCATGTCCTGCAGGAGACCGTGTAATTCCGGGGTATCGAAGCGCTCCACCGGCACGGATTCCTGCAGGAGCCGCGGGTCGCCCATCCTGAGCACGTCGCGGATCATTTTTTCGCGCAGCACGCCTCGATGATGCGGCGCACGCGGACCATCGCTTCCTCGAGCACCGCCTCGATCTTGTCGAGCGGGATGGCGCGGCGGCTGTCGCCGCGCCCGGCGGCGTAGTTCGCGACCACCGCGATCGCGGCGTACTCCAGGCTGATCTCGCGCGCGAGCGCCGCTTCCGGCATGCCGGTCATGCCGACGAGATCGGCGCCGTCGCGCGCCAGGCGCTCGATCTCGGCGGCGGTCTCGAGGCGCGGGCCTTGCGTCGCCGCATAGACGCCGCCGTCCACCACCGGCTCGCCGCAGGACGCGGCCGCCTCCAGGATGCGCGTGCGCATGAGGCGCGAATAGGGCTCGGTGAAATCGATGTGGTGGACCGGCGTGCCCTTGCCTTCGTAGTACGTCGCGTATCGCCCCCAGGTGTAGTCGATCACCTGGTGCGGGACCACCAGCGTGCCGGGCGCATGGTCGGCGATGCTGCCGACCGAGGCCACCGAGACCACCTCGAGCGCGCCCGCGTCCTTCAGCGCCCACAGGTTCGCGCGGTAGTTCACCTCGTGCGGCGCGATGGTGTGGCCGTACCCGTGGCGCGCCAGGAACACGACCTCGCCGCCGTTGATGCGGCCGAAGGTCAGCGCCCCCGAGGGCTCGCCGTAGGGTGTGCGCGCCACCTTGCGCCGCGTGACTTCCATGTTGCCGAGCTTCGAGAGCCCGCTGCCGCCGATGATCCCCAGCAAGCTCATTCCTTCATCGCGCGGATCTCGGGCAGGTTGCGCCAGTAGCCCTTCGCGTCCATGCCGTAGCCGAACACGAAGCGGTCCTGGATCTTCAGCCCGACGAAGTCGGCGTGGATGGGCTTCTGCACCTTGAGCACTTTCTCGACGATCACCGCGCAGTGGAAGCTCTTCGCGCCGAGCTCGAGCAGGCCGTCGCGGATGGCGGCCATCGTCTGCCCGCCGTCGAGGATATCGTCCAGCACCAGCACGGCGCGGCCGCGCACGCTGGCCGGCGGACGCACCCGCCAGGAAATGTCGCTGCCGCGGGTCTCGGCGCCGTAGCGCGAGGCGTGGATATAGTCGAAATCGAGCGGGAAGCGCAACAGCGGCAGGATCTGGCCGGCGAACACGACGGCGCCGCCCATCACGGCCAGCACCAGCGGATAGCTTGCCGCCAATTTGTCCGTTATCTGGCCGGCGACGCGCCGCAACGCAGCCTGCACCTCATCCGCGCTGGCGATGGGGTCGGAGTCCTCGAGGAATTTCCAGGAGCGCGCGACATCCGTCATGCGCCCCGAGTCTAGCGTGACTTGAGGTAGCTCGTGAAAGCCTGGCCCACCTCGGGATGGCGCGTGCCCAGCTCGACGGTCGCCTGCAGGTAGCCGAGCTTGGAGCCGCAATCGAAGCGGCGTCCGGGGAGCCGCACCGCCAGCGCCTTTTCGTGCTTGAGCAGGGCGGAGATCGCATCGGTGAGCTGGATCTCGCCGCCGGCGCCGGGCGTGACCTGCGACAGCAGCTCGAAGATGCGCGGCGTCAGCACATAGCGGCCGATCACCGCGAGGTTGGACGGCGCGTCGGCCGGCTTGGGCTTCTCGACGATGCTGTGCAGGCGCGCGGTGTCGCCCTGCATGCGGTCGATGGTGACGATGCCGTAGCTGTCGGTCTGGTCCTTGGGCACCTCCTCCACCCCGAGCAGCGAGCAGTTCTCCTTCTCGAAGATCTGCGCCATGCGCGCGAGCGCCGGCGGGTCCGAGTCCATCAGGTCGTCGGCGAGCAGCACGGCGAAGGGGTCGTCGCCCACCACCGGCTGCGCGCACAGCACCGCGTGGCCGAGGCCGAGCGGCTCGGGCTGGCGGATGTAGATGCAGCGCACGCCTTCGGGCAGGACGGAGCGCACCTGCGCGAGCATTTCCTCCTTGCCCTTGCGCTCGAGCTCCGCCTCGAGCTCGTACGCCTTGTCGAAGTGATCCTCGATGGCCCGCTTGTGGCGCCCGGTGATGAAGATCATGTCGGTGACGCCGGCCGCGGCGGCCTCCTCCACCGCGTACTGGATGAGCGGCTTGTCCACCACCGGCATCATCTCCTTCGGGCTCGCCTTGGTCACTGGAAGGAACCGGCTGCCGAACCCGGCGACCGGAAAAACCGCTTTTTTCAGCTTGGCCATCTACCCTTCTTTCAGGAGCTGTCTCAGTTCGTCTTCGCCGATTATCTTCACGCCCAGGCTGCGCGCCTTGTCGAGCTTCGAGCCCGCGTCGGCGCCGGCGACCACATAGTCGGTCTTCTTCGACACCGACGCCGCCACCTTGTGGCCGCGCGCCTCGAGCGCCTCGCGCGCCTCGTCGCGCGTCAGGCCGGCAAGCGAGCCCGTCAGGACGAACGTTTTACCAGCC
>DASSPL010000358.1:0-2796 GCA_035699685.1 Burkholderiales bacterium
CGCCACCGCCAGCACCGGGATGACGGCCTTCACGCCGATCAGCGGCGCGAGCGCCGCGGTGAGGATGATGCCGGTGCCGAAGCCGCCGATGCCGCCGATCACCGCCGCGACGATGCCGAGCGCCGCGACCAGCGCGAGCGACGACGCGTCGAGGAGCAACTAGCGCGGCACGGCGCGCGGCCGCCCGGCGCCGTCGATGGCGACGTAGGTGAGCGTCGCCTCGGTGACTTTCACGACCTTGGGATCGGTGGGCCGGCGCTCGGCGAAGACCTCGACCGTCACGGTGATGGACGTATTGCCGACCCGCTCTACATCGACATAGAAGGACAGCAGGTCGCCGATCTGCACCGGCTGCTTGAACACGAACTCCTTGACTGCCACGGTGGCGACGCGCCCGCGCGCGAGCTTTGCCGCCACCGTGCCGCCGGCGATGTCGACCTGCGACATGATCCAGCCGCCGAAGATGTCGCCGTTCTGGTTGGCGTCCGCGGGCATCGGCATCACCCGCAGCGCCGGCTGTTTATCTGCCGGTAAGCTTTCAGCCACCCGGCGCAGCTTTTCCATGCTGGAGGTAATGCAGCGGGCCGCCGCGGAACGGCGCGAAGCCGGTGCCGAAGATCAGGCCGGCATCGGCGAGGTCGGCGTCGGCGACGATGCCTTCCTGCACCGCCCGCTGGGCCTCCATCAGGTAGGGATCGATGAGGCGCTCAATGAGGCTGTTGTCGTCGGCGTCCGGCTGGCCCTTCACCGGCTTGCCGTCCTGCCAGCGGTAGATGCCCTGGCCGCTCTTCTTGCCGAGCTGGCCGGCCTCGACTTTGGTCGCCAGCAGGCGCGGCACCGAGGTCATGTCCTTCGCCAGCGACTTGCCCGCATGCAGGCAGATGTCGAGGCCCACGGTGTCGGCGAGCTCGGCCGGTCCCATCGGCATGCCGAATTCCTCCATCGCCGCATCGAGCGTCTCGGGCTTCACGCCCTCGTCGATCAGCTTGAAGGCGTTCTGCATGTACGGGCCGAGCACGCGGTTCACCAGGAAGCCGGGCGCATCCTTCACCGGCAGCGGCAGCTTGTCGATCTGGCGCACGAAGGCGGCCGCCTGGCGCGCGATCTCCGGCCGGGTCTGGTTGCCCTGCACGACCTCGACCAGCTGCAGCAGCGGCACCGGGTTGAAGAAGTGGATGCCGACGAGGCGGCTCGGGTCCTTCAGCGCGGTGGCGATGTCGGCGAGCTTCAGGCTGGATGTGTTCGTCGCCAGGATCGCCGAAGGCTTGGCGATGGACTCCAGCTTCGCAAAGAGCTCGCGCTTGGCCTGGAGATTCTCGAAGATCGCCTCGATGATGACGTCGGCCTGCCGCGCGCCCTGGCCGGTGACGTCCGGGATCAGGCGGTCCATCGCGTCGCGCATCCTGCGCTCATCGCGCAGGCGGCGCTTGAAGAGCTGCGCCGCGCGCTTGACCGCGGGCGCGACGCGGTCGGGCGCCGTGTCCTGCAAGGTCACCGTGAAGCCGCGCATCGCGCAGATCGCGGCGATGTCGCCGCCCATCACGCCGGCGCCGACCACGTGCACATGACGCACCGAGACGTCCGCCATCTTGCCCTGCGACTTGAGGCGCTCCTGCAGGAAGAAGATGCGGATCAGGTTGGCGGTGGTCGGGTGGGTGAAGAGCGTCTCGACGGAGGCGGAAGGATCGTTCGACGCGGCGAACGGGTTGCCGTCGTATTTCTTCCAGAGCTCCAGGATCGCGTAGGGCGCCGGGTAGTGCTCGCGGCGCGCTTTCTTCGCCACCTGCTTGCGCGCCTGGGATACCACTACGCCCTTGAGCGGGCCGGCCATCAGCCGGTTGATCAAACTCAATTTTTTCCGAGGGGGCGCCTCGAGCGTCACCATGCGCGCGGTGTTTTCCAGGATACGCAAGGGCACCGCCTGGTCGACGAGCCCCATGCGCTTCGCGCGCCTGGCATCGACCGATTTGCCGGTGAGCAGCATGTCGAAGGCGGCCGCCGGGCCGACGAGCTTCGGCAGCCATTGCACGCCGTGCCACGCCGGCACGATGCCGAGCATCACTTCGGGCAGCGCGAAGCGCGTCTTCGGATCGTCGAGCGCCACGCGATAGCGGCAGGCGAGCGCGAGCTCGACGCCGCCGCCCATGCAGAAGCCGTTGACCATCGCTGTGGTGGGGAAGGGCAGCTCGGAGAGCTCCTGGAACACGTCCCAGCCGAGCTTGACGAACGTCATCGCCTCCTCGGCGGTCTTGAAGCGGGTGAACGCCTCGACGTCGGCGCCGGCGATGAAGTTGTCCTTCGCCGAGCGGATGACGAGGCCTTTCGGGTGCTCGGCGCCGATCGCGCGCAGCGCCGCGCGCAGCTCCTCGAGCGCCTGGCGCGAGAAGGTGTTGGTGGACTCGCCCTGCTTGTCGAAGGTCAGCCAGACGAGGCCGTCCCGGTCTTTCTGCCAGCGCCAATGCTTGGCGAGGACCTGCGGGTCGACTCGTTCCATCAGAGGGCCTCTACGAGCATGGCGCCGCCGAGGCCGCCGCCGATGCAGATGGTGGCCATGCCGCGCTTCTTGCCGGTTCGCTTCAGGGTCTTCAGCAGGTGCAGCACGATGCGCGCGCCCGAGGCCCCGACAGGGTGACCGAGGGCGATGGCGCCGCCGTCCACATTGAGCTTTTGCTCGTCGAGAGAACCCAGGGCGCCGGGAAGCCCCAGTTCCTCGCGGCAGTACTTCTCATCCTTCCACGCGGCGAGGCAGCCTAGCACCTGCGCGGCAAAGGCTTCGTTGATTTCCCAGTAGTCGAG
>DASSPL010000359.1:0-3973 GCA_035699685.1 Burkholderiales bacterium
CGAGCTGGCGGGCCTGGAGGCGGTGGCGAAGCTGCCGGGGTACGAGGAAGCGAGCCCGGATACGGTGGAAGCCATCCTCGAGGAAGCCTCGAAGTTCGCTTCCGGAGTCCTTGATCCAATTAACTATTCCGGAGACCAGGAAGGCTCGAAGTGGGCCGACGGCGAGGTGCGCACGCCCAAGGGTTTTCGCGACGCCTACAAGCAGTTCTGCGAAGGGGGTTGGAATGCGCTCCCGTTCGAAGCCGAGTGGGGCGGGCAGAGCCTGCCCCGGCTGGTGTCGACCCCGGTACAGGAGATGTGGAAGAGCTCGAACATGAGCTTCTCCCTTTGCCCGCTGCTCACCCAGGGCGCGATAGAGGCACTGCTCCTGAGCGGGTCGGACGAGCTGAAGCAGGCCTACCTGCCCAAGATGGTCGAAGGCCGCTGGACCGGCACCATGAACCTGACCGAGCCGCAGGCGGGCTCCGATCTGTCGCTGGTCCGCACCCGGGCGGAAAGGCAGGACGGCCATTACCTGATCTCGGGGCAGAAGATCTTCATCACCTACGGCGAGCACGACATGGCGGAGAACATCGTCCACCTCGTGCTGGCCCGCACGCCGGAGGCTCCCGAGGGGGTAAAAGGCATCTCGCTCTTCATCGTGCCCAAGGTCCTGCCCGACGGGAAGCGCAACACCGCCAAGTGCGCGTCGATCGAGCACAAGCTCGGCATCCACGCCAGCCCGACCGCGGTGATGGTCTACGACAAGGCGGTCGGCTACCTGGTCGGCGAGGAGAACCGCGGCCTCGAGTACATGTTCGTCATGATGAACGCCGCGCGCTTCGCCGTCGGCCTGGAGGGAGTGGCGATCGCCGAGCGCGCGTTCCAGCGCGCGCTCGCGTTTGCGAAGGAGCGCGTCCAGGGACGCGACCTCGTCCAAGGGGGCAAGGCGGTGCCGATCATCCGCCATCCGGACGTGCGCCGCATGCTGATGCTGATGAAGTCGCAGGCCGAGGCGATGCGCGCGCTGGCGTACACCACCGCGGCGGCGATGGACTTCGCCCGCAAGGACCCGGACCCCGAGGCGCGCAAGCGCCACCAGGCGTTCGTCGACCTGATGATCCCGGTGGTGAAGGGCTGGTGCACCGAGACCGGCATCGAGGTGGCGTCGCTGGGGGTCCAGGTGCACGGCGGCATGGGCTTCGTCGAGGAGACCGGCGCCGCGCAGTACCTGCGCGATGCGCGCATCACCACCATCTACGAGGGCACCACCGGCATCCAGGCCATGGACCTCGTGGGCCGCAAGATCGCGCGCGAAGCCGGGGCGACGGCGAAAGCATGGCTTTCCTCGATCAAATCCCTGGATGGGGAGCTGGCGAAATCCGGCAACGCCGACATCAAGGCGCTGCGCGCGCAGCTCGCGCAGGGAGCTCAGGCGGTCGCGGATTGCGTCAGCTTCATCGTCGAGACCAAGGATCCGCGCGCGGCCTTCGCCGGCGCGGTGCCGTTCCTCAAGCTGATGGGCATCGTCGCCGGCGGCTGGCAGATGGCGCGCGCGGCGCTCGTCGCGGAGAAGAAGATGGCCTCCGGCGACAAGCCCTTCCTCGCGGCAAAGATCGCCACCGCGCGCTTCTACGGCGACCACGTCCTGGTCCAGGCGCCCGCGCTGCGCGACACGGTAGTGAAGGGATCCCCCGCCGTCATGGCGGTGCCGGAAGACCAGTTCCTAGCGGCGTAACCCGAAGAAGCGCCGGATCCGCGTCAGCAGGTCGCTCTGCTCGACCACGGCGATGCTCGGCTGGCTGGCGAAGGCGTCGCGCACCTTCTCGAGGTCCGGCCGGCGAGAGCCGATGATTTTGCTCATGCCCTCGGCGATCTCCGGGCGGCGCATGAGCAGGCCTTGGAACGCCTTGCCGTCGAGGCGGTAGCACTCGACGTCGGTCAGCGCGACCACCGTGGCGGTGCGCGCCTCGCCGGTGAGGAGCGCCATCTCGCCGAAGAACTGCCCGGCGCGCAGCGTGCTGATGACCTGCGGGGCGCCGTGCGGCGGCTCGTAGCGCACCTCGACCTCGCCGAAGGCGACGATGTAGAGCCAGTGCGGGATGTTGCCCTGCTTGGTGATGACGTCGCCGCGCGCGAACGGCGCGTACTGCAGCCGCTCGGCGATCTCGGCCATCTCGTCCTCCGACAGGACGGAGAACAGGTCGACGCCGCGCAGCATGTCCAGCCGGCGGGACAGCTCGCGCTTGCGCACGGCGTCGTCGTGGGCTGCGTCGCGCGCGATGGCATGCACGGTGTGCTGGCGTTCGCCGACGCGGATGCCGGCGCGCTGCAGCGAGGCGAAGAGGTGCATGCGCACCATCGAGTCGGTGGCCTCGTCCTCCATCAGGTCGGTGAGGAAGTAGCGCAGCTCGTAGTTCAGGTTGCCGTCCTCGAAGCCGGTCAGCACGGTGTTCGGATGCGGCGTGCGCGCGACGTTGGCGATCGGCACGTCGCGCATCTCCTCGTTCACGGTGGCGATGACGCGTGCCGGCGGCACGCGCGGGTCGACCATGAACCTGAGGTGGCGGCGCCACTGCCGGCCAATGCCGCCCTCGCGCTTGCCGAGGATGGAGACGCGCCCCTTCATCAGCATGCTGTTCGGCACCACCACCGTCTCCCAGTTGCGCGTCTCGATCAGGGTGGAGCGCCAGCGGATATCGCGCACCTGTCCCTCGACGTTGTCGAGCCGCACCCAGTCGCCCACCTGCACCGTGTTGTCGATCTGGATGGCGAGGCCGCCCAGCACGTTGCCGAGCGTGTCCTGCATCGCGAACGCGATGACGGCGGTGAGGATCGCCGAGGTGGTGATCAGGCTCGAAAGGTCGACGCCGGCGCCGCGCAGCTGCACGAAGCCGTAGACCACGTAGGCCACCAGGATGACCAGGTCCTCGATGATCCGTGGCCATTCGCGGCCCATCAGGGGGAGCACCAGGCGGAACACGGCGAAGCCGATCAGGCGGATCACGGCGATCGCGGCGACCATGCGGAAGATGGGGTGCAGCACCCCGGCGACCGACGGGAAGGAAAGCGCGTCGAACATGGCGCCGAGGCCCTGGCCGAGCACGCCGATGAGGAAGAGCCACAGCGTGTTCAGGTAGACCGAGCGCTCGTGCGGCCGGAAGCGCAGCAGCAGCCCGACCAGGCCGAGGGCGAGCAGCAGCAGCCAGCCGACCTCCGAGTACAGCAGCGCGGTGAAGCTGTGGTCGTCGTTCATCAGAACTTGATACGGCCGATGAGCATGTCGCGCCACATCACCCAGTCGCCCATGAAGCTGTAGAGCGGGTAGGTGAAGGTCGCCGGGCGGTTCTTCTCGAAGAAGAAATGGCCGATCCAGGCGAAGAGGTAGCCGACCGCGATGCCGGCCAGCAGCCACCCGAAGTTCAGGGTCGAAAAAGCGTGCAGAAGTGCCGCCAGGCCCAGGGTCGTGCCGACGAAATGCAGCCGTCGGCAGACCGGATCAGCGTGCTGGGATAGATAAAACGGATAAAACTCCCCGAAACTCCGGTATGTGGCCGATTCCATGGTCTTTTCTCCCCGACACCATTCTACTGACCCCGGAACGTTCCTGCGGCGGCCGGGTCGCATATAGCTAGTGGCAAAAATCCTCATCGCCGACGACCACCGCGCCAACCGGGACGCGCTGGCCGCGCTGCTCGAAGTCGCCGGCCACTACGTGCTCTCGGCGAACGACGGCCACCAGGCCCTGAACCTGGCGCGCGAGCACCAGCCGGAGCTCGTCATCTCCGACGTGCTGATGCCGCAGATGGACGGCTACGAGCTGACGCGGCGGCTGAAGCTCGAACCCGCCACGGCCGGCATCAGCGTGGTGTTCTATACCGCGTACTTCGGCAGCCAGGACGCGAAGCAGCTCGCCCAGGCGCTCGGCGTGGCCGACGTGCTGGTCAAGCCGTCGGACAACGACGTGATCCTGCGCGCCGTGGACAAGGTGCTC
>DASSPL010000360.1:0-5826 GCA_035699685.1 Burkholderiales bacterium
GCACCGTCTCGACGAGGTGCAGGCCGCGCGGCGCCTGCCCCATGGTGCCCTCCGCCTCGGGGTGGCCGCGGTGGCCGATCATGATGATCTCGAAGCCGTCGCGCAGCATCTTCGCGACCTCCACATGCACCTTGGTCACCAGCGGGCAGGTGGCATCGAAGACCTTGAGGCCGCGCCGCTCGGCATCGGCCTGGACTTCCTTGGAGACGCCGTGGGCGCTGAAGATGACGGTCGCGCCGGCGGGCACCTCGTCCAGCTCCTCGACGAACACCGCGCCCTTGGCGCGCAGCTCGGCGACCACTGTCTTGTTGTGCACGATCTCGTGGCGCACGTAGATCGGCGCGCCGTGCAGCTCGAGCGCGCGCTCGACGATCTCGATGGCGCGCTCGACCCCGGCGCAGAAGCCGCGGGGATTGGCGAGGACGACGTCCATCAGAAGGGCATTTTCGCATATGCAGCGTCGAACGCCGCCTCAAGCCTGGGGTGAACGCCGCGCAGGCCATCGACGACCTGCTTCGCCCAGTCGAAGTATTCCCGCCGGCGCTGCAGATCCCACTTCGCCGGCGGGTGATCGGCGACGTCGCGCAGGTTGCACAGCTTGTCGGCGAGCTTCACCAGCTTCGCCTCGCGCGAAAGATGCGGCGCGTGCTCGATCTGCAGGCGCTTCCTGTCGCCTTTCGGCAACCGCGTGTCGTCGGTGACCTCGGCGACGATGCGCGCGATGCGCGAGCCGAAGGCGTCGACCAGCTCCTCGTGCGTCGTGTCGGTGTCCTCGACCGTGTCGTGCAGCAGCGCGGCGCACAGCACCTCGAAGTCGGTCACCCCGCCCTCGTTCACCAGCACGTCCGCGAGCGCGATCGGGTGGTTGATGTAGGGCGAGGCGCCGGCGTCCTTGCGCCGCTGGTCGCGGTGCTTGTGAGCGGCGAACGCCAGCGCCTTAAGGAGGAGCGCCAGCTCGCCTTTCATGCTTTCGGAAGCCGTCGAGGATCAGGAGCACGGCGCCGATCGTTATCGCGGAGTCGGCGACGTTGAACGCCGGCCAGTGCCAGCCGGCAGCATGGAAATCGAGGAAGTCGACCACCTTGCCGAAACGCACGCGGTCGATGACGTTGCCGAGCGCGCCGCCGAGGATCAGCGCGAGCCCGCTCGACAGCACCAGCCGGTCCGGCGAGCGCACCAGCATGGTGACGACGATGCCGATCGCCACCAGGGCGAAGCCGATGAGCAGCGGCGTCTGCCACCCCGGCGCGTTCGACAGGAAGCTGAACGCGGCGCCCTTGTTGTAGACCAGCACCATGTTGAAGAAGCCGTTCACCTCGAGGCGCTCGCCCTCCGCGAAACGGCTCGTCACCATCGCCTTGGTCACCTGGTCGACCAGCACCACCGCCGCCGCCACCACGAACCAGCGCCATACCCTAGACATGCTTGCGCGGCTCCCCCGGCCCGCCGAGGTTGAGGCGGCAGCGGCCGCACAGCCCTTCCCCATCGACGTCGGCGCGGTAATGCCAGCAGCGGTCGCACTTCGGATGCGCGCTCGGCGTCACCTCGACACGCAGCTCGCCGCGCTGTACGCGCGCCGCCGAAGTGATGAGCGCGAACTTGAGCTCCTCGCCGAGGCTCGACAGCAGGTCGTGATCCGCGCCGTCGGCCCGCAGGTCGACCTCGGCTTGCAGCGAGGCGCCGACCTTGCCCGCCGCGCGCAGGTTCTCGATCTCCTTGCGCACCGGGTCGCGCAACTCGCGCAGGCGCTGCCATTTCGTCAGCAGCTTCTCGGCGTCCGCAATCTTGGGCAGCTCGTAGAGCGTATGGAAAAACACGCTGTCCTCGGCCTGGCCGGTGAAGGACTGCCACACTTCTTCCGCGGTGAAGGAAAGCACCGGCGCCATGAGGCGCACCAGCGCGTGCGTGATGTGGTGCAGCGCCTGCTGCGCCGAGCGCCGCGCCCTCGAATCCGCGGCGCAGGTGTACAGGCGGTCCTTGAGGATGTCGAGGTAGAACGCGCCGAGGTCCTCGGAGCAGAACGTCTGCAGCTTCTGCACCACGAGGTGGAACTGGTAGGCAGCGTAGTCCGTCGCCGTTTCGCGCTGCAGCTTGGCCGCCAGGGCCAGCGCGTAGCGGTCGATCTCCACCATCTCGGCCACCGGCACGCCGTGCTTGTTCGCATCGAAGTCCGAGGTGTTGGCGAGCAGGAAGCGCAGCGTGTTGCGGATGCGGCGGTAGCTCTCCACCACGCGCTTCAGGATCTCGTCCGAGATCGACAGCTCGCCCGAATAGTCCGTACTCGCCACCCAGAGCCGCAGGATCTCGGCGCCGAGCGTGCTCGAGACCTTCTGCGGCGCCACGGTGTTGCCGAGCGACTTGGACATCTTGCGCCCGTCGCCGGCGACCACGAAGCCGTGCGTGAGCAGGCTGCGGTAGGGCGGCTCGCCGTCCAGCATGCAGGCCGTCAGCAGCGAGGAGTGGAACCAGCCGCGATGCTGGTCCGAGCCCTCCAGATACATGTCGGCCGGGAAGTTCGATTGCGCCTTGTGCGAGCGGCGCAGCACCGTGAAATGCGTGCTGCCGGAGTCGAACCACACGTCGAGCGTGTCGCGGCTCTTCGCGTATTGCCCGGCCTCCGGCCCGAGGAGCTCCTCGGCCGCGACCGCCTGCCAGGCCTCGATGCCGCCCTTTTCGACCCGCTTCGCCACCGCCTCGAGCAGCTCAGGGGTGCGCGGGTGCAGGGCCCCGGTCTCCTTGTGCAGGAAGAACGGCATCGGCACGCCCCATTGCCGCTGGCGCGACAGCGTCCAGTCGGGGCGGTTGGCGATCATGCCGTGCAGCCGGGCCTTGCCCCACGGCGGGAAGAACTCGGTCTTCTCGATTCCGTAGAGCGCCGCTTGGCGCAGGCTCGCGCTGCCGACCTTCTTGTCCATCGAGGCAAACCACTGTGTCGTGGCGCGCAGGATCACCGGCGTCTTGTGACGCCAGCAATGCATGTAGCTGTGCGCATGCTTCCAGTCGACCGCGAATAGCGCGCCGCGCTCCTCCAGCGCCTTGACGATCTTCGCGTTGGCATCCCAGATCGAGAGCCCGCCGAAGAGCGGCAGCGTCGAGGCGTAGCGCCCGTCGGCCATCACCGGAGTGAGGATCTCCTCGTCCTTCATCCCGTAGCGCTTGCACGACTCGAAGTCCTCCACGCCGTAGGCCGGCGCGGAATGGACGACGCCGGTGCCGCTCTCGGTCGTCACGTACTCGCCGAGATAGACCGGCGACTCGCGCTCGTACAGCGGATGGCGGAAGCGCAGGTTCTCGAGCGCCCGGCCCTTCGCTTCCGCGAGCACCTTGCCAGTGAGCTTGTAGCGCTCCAGGCAGGCCTCGCGCAGCTCCGCGGCGAGGATCAGCAGCCCCTTTTCCGTCTCGACAAGCTGATACGTGAGCTCCGGGTGGACATTGAGTGCCTGGTTGGCGGGGATCGTCCACGGCGTAGTGGTCCAGATCACCGCCGAAACCGGGCCACTCGCCTTGATGGCGAATGCCTGCTCCAGCCTTGCAATGTCCGCGAGCGGGAAAGCGACGTCGATCGCCGGATCCTTGCGGTCCTCGTACTCGACCTCGGCCTCGGCCAGCGCGGAGCCGCAGTCGAAGCACCAGTTCACGGGCTTGAGGCCGCGGTAGACGTAGCCCTTCTCGAGCAGTCTTCCGAGCACGCGGATCTCGTCGGCCTCGTTGCCGTAGGCCATCGTCAGGTAAGGGTCGTCCCAGTCGCCGAGCACACCCAGGCGCTGGAAATCGGCCTTCTGCCGGGCGATCTGCTCGGTGGCAAAAGCGCGGCACAGCCGCTGCGTCTCGGCCGGCGGCAGGTTCTTGCCGTGCTTCTTCTCGATCTGCACCTCGATCGGCATGCCGTGGCAGTCCCATCCCGGCACGTAGCGGGCGTCGAAGCCGGCGAGCGACTTCGACTTGACGACGATGTCCTTCAGGATCTTGTTGACCGCGGTGCCGATGTGGATGTCGCCGTTCGCGTAAGGCGGGCCGTCGTGCAGCACGAACGCGGGGCGTCCGGCGGCGAGCTGGCGCAGGCGCCGGTAGACGCCTTTGTCCTGCCATTGCTTCACCCACTGCGGCTCGCGCTTGGCGAGGTCGCCGCGCATGGGAAACGGGGTGTCCGGAAGGTTGAGCGTGTCTTTGTAGTCAGCCATGTCGCGCAAAATAGTCCCGGGCCTCGGCGGCGTCGCGGGCGATCGCCTCGCGCAGCGCCGGCAGGCCGTCGAATTTCGCCTCCTCGCGGAGCTTGCGCAGGAAGCGCACGTTGAGCCGCCGCCCGTAGAGGTCGCCGTCCCAGTCGAGCAGGTGCACCTCCAGCAGCGGCCGCGGCAGCGGGTTCACCGTCGGCCGCCAGCCTACGCTTGCCACCGCGGGGCCGTGGCCCTCCACCTCGACGACATAGATGCCGTGCAGCGGCGGCCGCTGGCCGAGGTTGATGTTCGCGGTGGGAAAGCCGAGGTCGCGACCCAGGTGAGCGCCG
Source organism: Burkholderiales bacterium (assembly GCA_035699685.1). Classification (GTDB taxonomy): domain Bacteria; phylum Pseudomonadota; class Gammaproteobacteria; order Burkholderiales; family SG8-39; genus SCGC-AG-212-J23. The sequence goes on from DASSPL010000360.1 coordinate 4,508, forward strand.
TGCACCACCTTGCCGCTGATCGAATAGGGCCGCCCGAGCAGGCGCTCGGCGCGCGCGAAGTCGCCCGCCTGCAGCGCGGCGCGCGCCGCCGAGCTCGAGACACGCTCGCCTTCGAATGACACGTCCGGCATCGCCTCGAGCTGGAAACCCTTGCCCTCGAGCGCGGCGAAGTCGCCCTTGCGCTGGGCGCCGAACCTGAAGTCGCGGCCGACGAGGAGCCAGCGGGTTCCCAACCCCTTAACCAGGATCTCGTCGATGAACCGCGCCGCCGCCATGGCCGCAAAGCGCGCTTCGAAGCGGATGACATGGACGCGCTCGATGCCGGCGGCCGCGATCAGCTCGAGCTTGTCCCGCAGCCGCGTAAGCCGCGGCGGCGCCGCGTCCGGCGCGAAGAATTCGCGCGGATGCGGCTCGAAAGTCAGTACACAGGATGTCACGCCGAGTTCGCGAGCCTTGGTCACGACCCGGTCGAGCAGCGCGCGATGCCCGCGGTGCACGCCGTCGAAATTGCCGATGGTCAGCGCGCAGGGGCCCCGGGCGGGCGGCAACGAGCCGTGCGTGACCACCATGGAGTCGTTAAAATCCTGAATTATAGTGATTTTGTGGGGTCGCTATGAAGACGCTCGAGGACCAGATGTCGGTTTACGCTGCGTATCACCGGGACCCGCGCAACAAGGCGACCCACTTCGTCGGCGTGCCGGTGATCGTGCTCTCGCTGTTCATCCCGCTCGCCTGGCTGCGCATCGACATTGGCGGGATTGCCGTCACCGCCGCGATGCTCGTCGCCGCTGTGCTTATCGCCTACTACCTGATGCTGGACGTGGTGCTCGGCGTCGTCATGCTGGCGGTGTTCATCGGCCTCGGCTGGCTCGGCCACCGCATCGCCGGGCTCGGTGCGGTACAGGGCTGGGCGTGGTTCGCGGTGCTCTTCGTCGGCGGCTGGATCCTGCAGCTCGTCGGCCATGTCTACGAGGGCCGCAGGCCGGCGCTCGCCGACAATCTCTTCCAGATCTTCGTCGCGCCGATCTTCCTCGCCGCGGAGGTGCTGTTTGCCCTGGGCTACAGGCGGGACCTGAAGCAGCGGGTCGAGATCAGTTCAGCCGCGCACAGAGCGCCGACAGTTCCATCATCCTGACGCGCACGTCCTCGAAGTCGGCGGCGTCCGGCTCGCGCTCGGCGTAGTCGGACAGGTCCTTCAGCGCCGCGCGGTAGCACTCCAGGCGCTGGTAGACGATGCCGCGGTCGCGCAGCTCCGCGCTCGACTCCGGCGCCACCACCAGCATGCGGTTCAGCACGTCGAGCTGCTGCTGCGGCTTGTC
>DASSPL010000361.1:0-2522 GCA_035699685.1 Burkholderiales bacterium
CGAGTCGCTCGCCGAGTACTGGGACTTCACCCACCGCATCTTCGAGTGGGGCAACGACAAGGACGGCAAGCCCAAGCACACCAACATGATCCTCGACGACGGCGGCGACGCGACGCTGCTGCTGCACCTGGGCGCGCGCGCGGAGACGGATCCGGGCTGCATCTCGAAACACTCGAGCGAGGAGGAGCAGTACCTGTTCGCCTCGATCAAGGCGAAGCTCGCGCAGGACCCGAAGTGGTACTCGACGCGACTCGCGCAGGTGAAGGGCGTGACCGAGGAGACAACCACCGGGGTCAAGCGCCTCTATCAAATGGCCAAGGACGGCACGCTCAAGTTCCCGGCGATCAACGTCAACGACTCGGTCACCAAGAGCAAGTTCGACAACCTCTACGGCTGCCGCGAGTCGCTGGTGGACGGCATCAAGCGCGCGACCGACGTGATGGTCGCCGGCAAGGTGGCGCTGGTCTGCGGCTACGGCGACGTGGGCAAGGGCTCGGCCCAGGCGCTGCGCGCGCTGTCGGCCCAGGTGTGGGTGACCGAGATCGACCCCATTTGCGCGCTGCAGGCGGCGATGGAAGGCTATCGCGTGGTGACGATGGACGAGGCCGCGGACAAGGCCGACATCTTCGTGACGGCCACCGGCAACTACCACGTCATCACGCACGACCACATGAAGCGCATGAAGAACAACGCGATCGTGTGCAACATCGGGCACTTCGACAACGAGATCGACGTGGCCTCCCTGAAGCAGTACCAGTGGGAGAACATCAAGCCGCAGGTCGATCACGTCATCTTCCCCGACGGCAAGCGCATCATCCTGCTCGCCGAAGGGCGCCTGGTGAACCTGGGCTGCGGCACGGGCCATCCGTCGTACGTGATGAGCTCGTCGTTCGCCAACCAGGTGATCGCGCAGATCGAGCTGTTCACCAACCCGGGCAAGTATCCGGTGGGCGTGTACGTGCTGCCCAAGCACCTCGACGAGAAGGTCGCGCGGCTGCAGCTCGCCAAGCTCAACGCGAGCCTCACCGAGCTGCGCGACGACCAGGCGCAGTACATCGGCGTCTCGAAGGACGGCCCGTACAAGCCGGATCACTACCGGTACTGATGCGCGCCCTGCCCGCATTGCTGCTTGCGCTGGCGCTGCCGGCGCAGGCAGCCTCCTTCCGCGAGTCCGTCATGCGCGTGCCGGTGGTCGCCGGCGTGGAGCAGGCGTACATCGAGGTCACGGTCTTCAAGCCGGAGGGAGCGGGGCCGTTCCCCGTGCTCGTGCTCTCCCACGGCAGCCCGCGCTCGGCGGCGGCGCGCCGCGCCGAGGGCCGCCAGCGCATGGCCGCGCAAAGCGAGCGCTTCGTCGCCATGGGGTTCGCGGTGCTGGTGCCGACCCGCCGCGGCTACGGGGAGAGCGGCGGTGAATGGGCCGAGGCCTATGGCCGCTGCAGCGCCCCCGACTACCACGCGGCAGGGCTGGAGACCGCCAGGGACCTGCGTGCAGCGGTGGATGCCGTCCGCGGCGAGCCGTGGGCGGACACCGCGCGCGTGGTGCTTGCCGGCCAATCGGCGGGCGGATTCGGCTCGGTCGCCGCGGCCTCGGGCGCGTTCGCGGGGCTCGCCGGCGTGGTGAATTTCGCCGGCGGTCGCGGCTCGCTCGCGCCGGACGAGGTGTGCGGCGAGGAGCAGCTCGTCGAGGCGATGGCGCGCTACGGCAGCGGCACGCGTGTCCCGCAGCTCTGGATCTACAGCCGCAACGACCGTTTCTTCGGGCCGGCGCTCGCGCGCCGCATGCATGCGGCCTTCATCGGGTCGGGCGGCCGCGCCGAGTTCGTCGAGGCGCCCGCCACCGGGCTCGACGGCCACGGCTATTTCGCCCGCGCCATCGACGACTGGGCGCCGCGGGTCGAGGCCTTCCTCGAGCGCATCGGCGCGAAAGGGCGCTGATGCTCACCCAGAGCGAACGCCGCCGGGTCTACAGCTTCGAGTTCTTCCCGCCGAAGACGCCGGAGGGCGCGGCGAAGCTGCGCACCACGACGCAGCAGCTCGCGCAGCTGAACCCGGCCTTCTTCTCCGTGACCTACGGCGCCGGCGGCTCGACGCGCGAGGGCACGCTCAGGACCGTGCTGCAGATCCGCGAGGACGGCCATCCGGCGGCGCCGCACCTGTCCTGCATCGCCTCCACGCGGCAGATGCTGGCGGAGGTGATCGAGCAGTACAAGTCGAACGGGATCCGCCACATCGTCGCTTTGCGCGGCGACATGCCCTCGGGCCTGGCGGCGGCGGGCGACTTCCGCTACGCCTCGGAGCTCGTCGCCTATATCCGCAGCCTCACCGGCGACTGGTTCCACATCGAGGTCGCCGCCTATCCCGAGTACCACCCGCAGGCGCGCCGGCCGCAGCAGGACCTCGCGGCCTTCAAGGCGAAGATCGACGCCGGCGCCGACGCGGCGATCACGCAGTATTTCTACAACCCCGACGCCTATTTCCACTTCGTCGAGCAGGCCGAATCCCTGGGGATCGACGTGCCGATC
>DASSPL010000362.1:0-5399 GCA_035699685.1 Burkholderiales bacterium
GCCATCACCAGGTACTCGGCGGCGAGCTCCAGGTTCTTCGACCGCATGATCTCGACGTACTCGAGGTACTGGCGCGTGAGGGGCGCCATCGGGATGTCGAGGATGTTGAGATTTTCCTTTCGGATCAGGTACAAGAGCAGGTCGAGGGGGCCCTCGAAGGCCTCCAGCACCACCTCCAGCGCGTCCGGCGGGATATAGAGGTCGGTCGGCAGCTCGATGACCGGCTCGCCGTAGAGCTTTGCGACGGTGGTCATGTTGCCGTTGTGGTTGTCATGTATAGGCGAGACCCATGGCTTCGCGCACTTCGCGCATTGTCTCCTCGGCCAGGCGCCGCGCGCGCTCGCAGCCGTCGGCGACGATGTTCTTCACCAGCGTCGGGTCGTCGAGGTAGACCTGGGCGCGCTCGCGCATCGGCGCGAGCTCGCGCTGGATCGCCTCGATGACCGGCTGCTTGCATTCGAGGCAGCCGATGCCGGCGCTGGTGCAGCCCTTGTGCGCCCAGGCCTTCTTCTCCTCGCCCGAATAGATGAGGTGCAGCGACCAGACGGGACATTTCTCGGGCGTGCCGGGGTCGGTGCGCTTCACGCGCGCCGGATCGGTCGGCATGGTGCGGATCTTCTTCGACACCGACTCCGGCTCCTCGCGCAGCGAGATGGTGTTGCCGTACGACTTGGACATCTTCTGCCCGTCGAGGCCGGGCATCTTCGACGCCTCGGTGAGCAGCGCCTCCGGCTCGACCAGGATCTTCTTGCCGCCGCCCTCCAGCCAGCCGTAGAGGCGCTCGCGGTCGCCGCGCGACAGGTTCTGCTGCTCCTCGAGCAGCGCCTGGGCCCTGGACAGCGACTCGGTCTCGCCCTGCTCGAGGAACTTGGTGCGCAGCTCGTTCAGCAGGCGAGCCTTCTTGGTGCCCATCTTCTTTACCGCCGCCTTCGCCTTGTCCTCGTAGCCGGGCTCGCGCCCGTAGAGGTGGTTGAAGCGGCGCGCGACCTCGCGCCCGAACTCGAGGTGCGGCACCTGGTCCTCCCCCACCGGCACGTACTTGGCGCGGTAGATCAGGATGTCCGCCGCCTGGAGCAGCGGGTAGCCGAGGAAGCCGTAGGTGGAAAGGTCCCGATCGGAGAGCTTTTCCTGCTGGTCCTTGTAGGTCGGCACGCGCTCCAGCCAGCCGATCGGCGTCATCATGGAGAGCAGCAGGTGCAGCTCGGCGTGCCCGGGCACCTGCGACTGCACGAAAAGCGTCGCCTGCGCCGGGTCGACGCCCGCCGCCAGCCAGTCGATCACCATGTCGAGGCCGGTCTGCTGCAGGTCGCCGGGCTTCTCGTAGTCGGTGGTGAGCGCGTGCCAGTCGGCGACGAAGAACAGGCAAGGGTATTCCGCCTGCAGGCGGACCCAGTTCTTCAGCACGCCGTGGAAGTGGCCCAGGTGCAAGCTCCCCGTCGGCCTCATGCCGGAGAGCACTCGCGTTTCGAACATCGCTAGAAGACGAGCGCGCGGATCAGCGCGTCGGAGGCGCCCACCAGCGGCCCGAGCACGAAGCCGAGCACGTTGGTGAAGAGCAGGATGACGAGCAGCGGCAGCCCGAAAGGCTCGAGCTTCGAATAGCGCCAGGCCGCGCGCGTCGGCAGCAGGCTCGCCACGATGCGGCCGCCGTCGAGCGGCAGGATCGGCAGCAGGTTGAGGAACATGAAGATCAGGTTGACCGAGATGCCCGCCTGCGCCACGAGGCCGACGAAATAGGAATAGCCGGTCCCCGGAAGCAGCACCGCGATCTTGAGCACGACCACCCAGAAGAGCGCCATCAGCAGGTTCGCGCCCGGCCCCGCGGCGGCGACGAGCGCCATGTGCTGGCGCGGCCTGCGCAGCGCGGAGTAGTTGACCGGCACCGGCTTCGCCCAGCCGAAGAGCAGCCCGCCGCCGATCAGCTTCTGGGTGGTGAGCAGGATCACGATCGGCACGATGATCGTGCCGACGAGGTCGATGTGCCGGATCGGGTTGAGGCTGATGCGGCCCTGCGCATGCGCGGTCATGTCGCCGAAATGGCGCGCGACATAGCCATGCGCCGCCTCGTGCAGCGTGATCGCGAACAGCACCGGGAGGGCGTAGATGGCGACCGTCTGAACGAGTGAGTTGACGTCCATCTTTTGCGTGTCGATTCTATCAGACGGGCTCCACGGCGAAGGGCGCGAGCGATCCCTTTCCCGCTCGCACGACGAGCGGCGCGTCGCCCGTGAGATCGATGACGGTGCTCGGCTCGGTGCCGCACGAGCCGGCGTCGATGACGAGCTCGAGCTGGCGCTCGAGGCGCGCGCGAATCTCCTGCGAGCCGGTGAGCGGCTGCTCGTCGCCCGGAAGCAGCAGCGTGGTCGACAGCATGGGCGTGTCGAGCTCCGCGAGCAGAGCGTGCGCCACGGGATGGCCCGGGATGCGCACGCCGATCGTCTTGCGCTTCGGATGGACTACGCGGCGGGGCACTTCGCGCCGCGCGCGCAGGATGAACGTGTAGCTGCCCGGCGTGGCGCGCTTGATCAGCCGGAAATGCGGGTCGCCGACGATCGCGTGCTTGGAGATCTCGGACACGTCGCGGCACATGAGGGTCAGGTGGTGGCGCTCGTCCATGCCGCGAAGCTTGCGCATGCGTTCCACCGCCCTCGCCGCGGTGGCGAGGCAGCCGAGCGCGTAGCACGAGTCGGTCGGATAGGCGATCAGGCCTTCCGCGCGCACGATGTCGGCGGCGCGGCGCACGAGGCGGGCCTGGGGATGCGTCGGATGGATGGCGAAAAGCTGCGCCATCAGCCGGCGAGGAACGCTTCGATCAGCCGCGCCACCGCGCGGGGCTGGTCGTGGTGCAGCATGTGTCCCGCGTCCTTCACGGTCTCGTAGCGCAGGTTGGCGAAAGCGCCGCGCCGCTCGGCGTATTGCCCCTGATCGAGCCCGATGCGCTTCAGCGCCGTGGTCTCCGTCGCATCCACCCAAAGCACCGGCGCACGCACTTGCCGCCAGCATGCCCGCACTTCCTCGTAGCGGTACAGGACAGGGTTCACGATCTTGTGCGCCGGATCGCCCCGCAGCACGACCTTGCCTTCCGCCTCGCGCCCCCAGTGCCGGGCGAGGAACTCCGCGCGCTCGGCCGTCAGCCGCGGGTTGCCTTCGCGCAGCCGCTTCGCCAGCTCGGCGAAGCCGGCATACGGCCTGAAGCCCGGCCGCTCGTGCAGCTCCTGCAGCCAGCGCGCATAGCGGCGCGGCGCCTCCTCGGCCGTGGTTGCGGCCAGCCCGAACCCCTCGAGGTTGACCAGCTTCGCTATCCGCTCCGGGCGCACGCCGGCATACATCGTGGCGACGTTGCCGCCGAGGCTGTGCCCTACGAGGTGTACCGGTTCACCGATGGCGTCCAGCAGGAAATCGAGATCGGCCAGGTAATCCGGAAACCAGTAGCAGTCCGACTTGTCCCAGTCGGTCAGCCCGTAGCCGCGCCAGTCGGGCGCATGGATGTCCCAGCTTCCCTGCAGCTCGTCGACCAGGAACTGGAACGAGGCCGAGACATCCATCCAGCCGTGCAGCAGCACGATCTTCGGCGCGCCCGGCGCCGGCCAGCGGCGCACGTGATAGCGCAGGCCGCGGATCGTGTGGAACTGGGATTCGCTGTCACGCAAGGAAGTCGAACTCCACTTCCGGCTTGCGGCCGCTCACCAGGTCGGCGAGGGCCCTTCCCGACCCGCACGCCAGCGTCCAGCCGAGCGTGCCATGCCCGGTGTTCACGAACAGGTTGCGTACGCGCGTGCGCCCGATGATCGGCACGTTGTTCGGCGTCGCCGGCCGCAGGCCCGCCCAGTTATCCGCGACCGCCGCCGCGCCGAGCTGCGGAAAGAGCTGGCGGATGCGTCGCACGATCGCCGCGCAGCGCACCTCGTTCACGCTCGTGTCGTAGCCGGTCAGCTCGGCCGTGCCGGCCGCGCGCAGGCGATTGCCGAGCCGCGAGATGACGATCTTGTAGCCCTCGTCGGTCAGGCTCACCGTCGGCGCGACGGCTGCGTCCGACGGGCTGAGGGGCAGCGTGATCGAGTACCCCTTGAGCGGGTACACGGGAATGGAAATGCCGAGCGGCCGCAAGAGCAGCGGGCTGTAGCTGCCCATGGCGACAACGTACGCGTCGGCCTTCACCTCGCCGCTTTGCAGCCTGACCGCGGCGACCTCGCCGCCGCGCACGTCGAGGCCTTCCACGGAGCGGCCGGTCGCGAACTGCACGCCCTTCTCCGCGGCGAGCCTGGCCAGCCCGGCGGTGAACTTGTGCGCGTCGCCCGACTCATCGTCGGGCGTATAGACGCCGCCCAGCACCCGGTCCGTCGAGGCCTGCAGCGCGGGCTCGAGCGCCACGCACTCGGCGGCGCTCTTCAGCTCGCGCTTCTGGCCGAACGAGCGCATCGCTTCGGCATGGTGCGCGAGGGCATCCATGTCGAGCGGGCTGGTGGCGAAATGCAGGATGCCGCGCGTGAGCTCGTCGTAGCGGATGCCGGTCGTTTCGCGCAGCGCCCGAAGGCACTGGCGGCTGTACGCGGCGAGGCCGGCAAGCGCGCGGCTGTTCCTCTCGAAGCGCCCGGGCCAGCATTCCGCAAGGAAGCCGAGGCCCCACAGCCACTGCGCGAAATCCATGCGCGGGCGAAAGAGCAGCGGCGCGTCCTCGCGGCCCAGCCAGCGCAGGATCTTCGGCACCACCGCGGGCTTGGCCCAGGGCTCGGCGTGGCCGGCCGAGATCTGGCCGCCGTTGGCGAACGAGGTCTCGAGGCCCGCCGCCTCGCGCCGCTCGATGACCGTGACCTGGTGGCCATCCTGCGCGAGATACCAGGCGGAAGTGGTGCCGATCACCCCGGCGCCGAGAACAGCGATTCTCACTGCCTTATGATAGCCGCATGCCCCTTTTCAACCTCGGCGAGCGCCGCGTCCAGCTGATCGGCGAGCATCACTACATCGCGCACGATGCCACCGTGGTCGGCGACGTCGTCCTGCATCCGAACGCCAACATCTGGTTCCAGTGCGTGGTGCGCGCCGAGAACGACCGCATCACCATCGGCGAGAACTGCAACGTGCAGGACGCCTCGGTGCTGCATGTCGACCCGGGCTTCCCGATGATGCTCGGCCGCAACGTGAGCATCGGCCACAAGGTGATGCTGCACGGCTGCACCATCGGCGAGGGCACGCTGATCGGCATCAACAGCGTCGTCCTGAACGGCGCGAAGATCGGCAAGGGCGTGCTGATCGGCGCCAACTCGCTCATCACCGAAGGCAAGGAGATCCCGGACGGCGTGCTGGTGGTGGGTTCGCCCGGGAAGGTGGTGCGGGAGCTGAAGCCCGAGGAGCGCGCGGGCCTCCTCAAGATCGCCAGCGGCTACGTCGAGCGCTCGCGC
>DASSPL010000363.1:0-4128 GCA_035699685.1 Burkholderiales bacterium
TCAGCTTGCCTTCGTCATCGAACTGGCAGACGCAGACGTTCGGCTCCATGTAGGCGGGCGTCGGCCGGCCCATCTCGTAGGTGCCTTCGATGATCACGTCGGCCTCGGCGAAGCCACGCTCGACGTCGCCGCGCCTGACGAGCACCGGATCGACGACCAGGTTGTCCTTGCGCTGGTGGATCACCGGCGCGCCTGCGGCCATGGCCTGCTCGAGCGTGAACGCGGCGGGTAATTCCTCGTATTCGACCTCGATCAGGTCGAGCGCCTCGTCGGCGATCTCCTCGCTGACGGCGGCGACCGCGGCGACGCCCTCGCCCCAGTAGCGCACCTTGCTGTCGAGGATGTACTGGTCGCAGGCGAGCGAGGCCGAGCGCGGATGGGGCGAGCCGTAGTGCAATACGCGAGGCACGCTCTCATGCGTCAATACAGCCTTCACCCCCGGATGGGCCTTCGCCTTCGACACATCGATTCTCTTGATGAGCGCGTGGGCCACCGTGCTGCGCTTGATCTTCGCGTGCAGCATGCCGGGCAGGTTCAGGTCTCCCGCATAGCGCGCGGCGCCGGTGACCTTGCCGGGCACGTCGGGACGCCGGACCGGCTTGCCGATGACCGCGCTCACCCCATCTCCTTCGCCGCCACCTGGATCGCCTCGACGATCTTCGTGTACCCGGTGCAGCGGCAGATGTTGCCGGCGATGCCGAAGCGGATCTCGTCCTCGGACGGCCGCGGATTCTCGGCGAGCAGCGCCGCCGCCATCATGATCATCCCCGGCGTGCAGAAGCCGCATTGCGCGCCGCCGAAGCGGATGAAGGCTTCCTGCAGCGGATGCAGGCGGTCGGGCGCCGGCTGCAGGCCCTCGATGGTGGTGACCTTGGCGCCGTCGGCCTCCACGCCGAGCATCAGGCAGGAGTTGACCGGCTTGCCGTCGACGAGCACCGTGCACGCGCCGCAGTCGCCGACGTCGCAGCCTTTCTTGGTGCCGGTGAGGCCGGCCTCCACGCGCAGCACGTCGAGCAGGCTGCGGTAGGGCTCGACCTCCAGGTGGCGCGCCTCGCCATTAATGTCGAGTCGAATTTTCACCGGACCTGCTCCAGCGCTCGGCGCGTAAGCACCCCGACCATCTCGCGGCGGTATTCGGCCGTGGCGCGCACGTTGCTGATCGGCCGTGATTCGTCCATGGCAGCCTGCGCGGCGCGGGCCGCGTCACCGGTTTCCGAGAAGATCTTCTCGGCCTGTCGCGCGCGGATCGGCGTAGGCGCGACGGCGCCCAGCACGATGCGCGTTTCAAGCCCGGGGACGTGCGTGACCGCGACGCCGACCGTGGCGAGCTCCATCGCCTTGCGGCGGCCGTGCTTGATGTAGATCTTGCGCGCATCCGCGACCGGCGGCGGCACGACGATGCTCGTCACGACCTCACCCGGCTCGAGCACGGTCTTGCCCGGTCCGCGAAAGAAGTCCTCCAGCTTGACGACGCGCTCCCGCGGTCCATGGATGTGCACCGCGGCGCCGTCGGCGATGAGAGGCGGAATGGTGTCGGCAGAAGGCGACGCACGGCAGATGTTGCCGATGATCGTTGCGCGGTAGCGCACTTGGATCGAGCCGAGCTCGCGCACCGCCTGCAGCAGGCCGCGGTAGCGCTCCTTGACGACCGGGGAAAGCTCAACCTCGCGCGCGGTCGCCAACGCGCCGATGCGCAGGCCTTCCTTCGCATCGAACGAAAGGCCGGTGAGACCGGCGACCTTCTTGATGTTGACCACGCGCGCGGCATGGCGCAGGTGCTCCTTCAGCTCGACCAGGAGGTCGGTGCCCCCGGCGAGGATCTGGGCATGCGGCGCGGCGAGGAGTTTCGCCGCCTCCTCGAGCGTCCGCGGCTCGAAATAGTCGAATCTTTTCACTGGCCTGAGTCTACCGCGCGGCGGATGCGCGGGCGCCTGCTGAGGCAAAATGCGGCCATGCGATCGAGCATCGATTTCACTCTCAACGGCGAGCGCGTCACAGTCAGCGGCGAGGACGCGAGCCGTACGGTGCTCACCTGGCTGCGCGAGCGGCGCGGGCTCGCCGGGACGAAGGAAGGCTGCGCCGAGGGCGACTGCGGCGCCTGCACCGCGGTCGTCGCCGAGCTGCGCGACGGCAAGCTGCGCTACCAGCCGGTGAACACCTGCATCCTGTGCGTCGGCGCGCTCGACGGCAGGGAGTTGATCACCGTCGAGGGCTTGCGCGCGCATCCCGTGCAGAAGGCCATGGTCGAATGCCATGGTTCCCAGTGCGGGTTCTGCACGCCCGGCTTCGTCATGGCGCTTTACGCGCATTACAAGGACCCGGGCACGGCCGCGGTGAACGACGCGATCGCCGGCAACCTTTGCCGCTGCACCGGATACCGGCCGATCGTCGAGGCCGCCCATCGCGCGAGCACCCTCGCCGACGCCACGCGCGATAGAGACGAGGACGCCGCGCGCAGAAAGCGCATCGAATCCCTGCCGACGGATGGGGCACATGCCGGCGCCTTCTACGCCCCGGCGACAGTGGCCGAGCTCGCCGCTTTCCTGGTGGATAACCCGAGAGCGACCCTGCTGGCCGGCGGCACCGACGTGGGGCTTTTGATCACCAAGCATCACCGCGATCTCGAGGCGATCGCGTATGTCGGCAAGGTGGCCGAGCTCAAGACCATCAGGAACACCGCCAGCGAGCTGGAGATCGGCGCGGCGGTGACCTACGCCGACGCCTATGAAGCGTTAGCCGGGATTCATCCCGACATCGGCGAGCTGCTGCGCCGCCTGGGCGCAGTGCAGGTGCGTGCGGCCGGCACGCTGGCGGGGAATATCGCCAATGCGTCGCCGATCGGCGATTCGATGCCGGTGCTGCTGGCGCTGGGCGCCTCGCTGACTCTGCAGAAGGGTTCCGCCGCGCGCCAAGTGGCGCTCGATGCCTTCTATACCGGTTATCGCAAGACCGTGCTGCAGCCCGGCGAGTTCATCCGTTCCGTGCGCATACCGAAGCTTGCGCGCGGCGCGCGCTTCGGTGTGTACAAGCTGACCAAGCGCTTCGACCAGGACATCTCCGCCGTCTGCGCGGCGTTCCACGTCGGAGAGGAGGTCCGGTTCGGCTTTGGCGGCATGGCGGCCACGCCGGCGCGAGCGCCTACGGCCGAGCGCGCCTGGGCACAGGGCATCGATGCCGCGTGCGCGGCGCTGGCGCAGGATTTCAAGCCACTTTCCGACCAGCGCGCATCCTCCTGGTACCGGCTTACGGCCGCACAGAACCTGCTGCGCAAGTTCCACGCGCAGGTCGGCCCGCGCGCATTGCTCGAGGTACAGGCGTGAAACCCGAGCGACTCCCGTCAGGCGGCGTGCACGAAGCGCTGCCGCATGACAGCGCCGAGCTGCACGTCGCAGGCGAAGCGCGCTACGTCGACGACCTGCCCGAGCCGCCCGGCACGCTCTACGCCGCGCTCGGCATGTCGACCGAGACGCATGCTGAAGTGCGCTCGCTCGATCTCGAGCCGGTGCGTCGCGCTCCGGGGGTCATCGCGGTCATCACCGCCGGCGACATTCCCGGGCGCAACAACATCGGGCCGGTGCTCGCCGACGAGCCGGTGTTCGCCACCGACCGCGTCGAATTCCGCGGCCAGCCGCTCTTCGCCGTCGCCGCGACGAGTGTCGAGCTCGCGCGCCGCGCGGCGCGGCTCGCGCGGGTCGATTACCGGCCGCTCGAGCCCGTGGTCACCATCGAGCAGGCGCTCGCCAAGGGCACGTTCGTGCTGCCGACGCTGAAGATCGGGCGCGGCGACCGCCGCCCGGCCTCCAGCGCCGTGCGGCTTTCCGGCAAGCTGCGCTGCGGCGGGCAGGAGCACTTCTATCTCGAGGGGCAGGTCGCCCTGGCGCTGCCCGGCGAGCGCGACGAGATGCTGGTCTATTCCTCGACGCAGCATCCGACCGAGATCCAGCACCTGGTGGCCGCCGCGCTCGACATCCCGGACGCGCGGGTGACGGTGGAGCTCCGCCGGCTCGGTGGCGGCTTCGGCGGCAAGGAGACGCAGGCCGCCGTGTACGCCATCGCCGCCGCGTTGCTCGCGCGAGCCACCGGACGCGCGGTGAAGCTGCGCGTCGATCGCGACGACGACATCGTCGG
>DASSPL010000364.1:0-5349 GCA_035699685.1 Burkholderiales bacterium
AGGCGCTCGAGGTACCCCGCCTTCTCCTTGTCGAAGCGGTGCAGCTCGACGCGCTGCGGCGTCTTGTGGCCGAGCAGGAACTCGATGGCGCGGAACTGGAACGACTGCAGGCCCGACGCCGGGCCGAGCACGCTGCGGAACTGGACGTATTCGGACGGCGTCAGCGTCTCGAGCACCGCCCACTGCTCGAAGAGCTGGCGCTGCACCTGCTTCACGCGCGCCAGGATCTTGAAGCACGGCTCGAGCCGGTCGTCGCGCACGTGCACGATGGCGGCGGCGAGCTCGTGGATCATCAGCTTCATCCACAGCTCCGACACCTGGTGCTGGACGATGAACAGCATCTCGTCGTGGTGCGACGAGCGCGGGCGCTGCGCGGAGAGCAGCTGCTCGAGGCCGAGATAGCCGCCGTAGGAGCTTTCGGCGCCGAGCTCGGTGATGATGTCCTTCTCTTCGCTCACGCCAGGTAATCCCCGAGGTCGATGTCGTCCTGGCCCGGAATGCGCTTGCGCTCGAACTCGCGCTCGCGGCCCCAGGGCCGCGTGGCGTCGATCAGCAGGCGGCCCCAGTGGTCCTTCATCGGGTCGCGATAGAACCCGGGCACGTCGTGCAGGATGGTGGCGCGGGTGTCGGCGCGGCCGCGCGTGAGATAGGCCCAGAGCACGTCTTCATAATCGGTCGGGTCGACGTCGTCGTCTACCGCGATGACCAGCTTGTTGTAGTCGGTGTGGGAGGCGACCGCGGCGTGCAGCGCCTCGCGCACGTGGCCTTCGTACTGCGGCCGCAGCTGCAACACCGTGGCGAGGAGCGACGACTTGCAGGCGACGTCGAGGAGACCGGGCACCTTCGTTCGCAGCATCCGGTAGATGCGGGTGGCGATGGCGTACTCCAGGGGATAGATGTCCTCGGGCGACTGGCACAGGATCGAATGGAACACCGCGTCCTTGCGCCAGGCGACGCGCGTCACCTCGAAGACGTGGTTGTCGCCCACCGGCACGTAGTAGCCCATGAACTCGCCGAACGGCCCCTCCGGGCGCTTCAGGTTCGGCAGGAAGCGGCCCTCGATCAGCACCTCGGTGTCCGCGGGCACGGCGAGGTCGATGGTCCTGCAGCGCTCGAGCGGCACCGGCGCGCCGCGCAGCCGCGCGGCAAAGGCCATCTCGTCCGCCTCATAGGGCAGCGAGGCGCACGCCGCCAGGAACACCTCGGGGGCCGAGCCGACGAGGATCGCCGCCTCGAGCGCTTTGCCGGTCTTCTCGGCCTTGGCCTGGTAGCCGGCGAGATCGTGCGACCCGCCCAGCCTCACGCGCAGCTCGCGCTCGCCGCAGATCATCGAGCGGTGGAACGACAGGTTCGCCACGCCGCTGTCGGGCTCCCGGGCGAGGAAGATCGCCGCGGTGAGATAAGGCCCGCCGTCGCGCTCGTGATAGACGATCTGCGGCAGGTCGAGGAGGGAACCTTCTACGCGCTGCGTCTCCACCGTCAGGGAGGGAACCGGTGCGAGGTTCTCGCACAGCTCGGCGAAGCGCGGCGCGAAGCGGCCATCCTTCGCCCCGATCATGTCGAGCAGGCGGCGCCGGCTGCCATAGACGTTCGTCACCACCGGCAGCCGGCTGCCGCGCACCTTGCGGAAAAGCACGGCGCGATCACCGGCGCGTTGCGCGGCGCGCGTCACGGCGGCCAGCTCGAAGCGGGGGTCGACCTCGCGCGCCACCTCGGCGATGTCGCCGGCGGCACCCAGGCTTTGCAGATAATCCCTCACGGTGTGCTGTATACCGCAAATCTGCCGATAATCGATCCATGCTCAGGCTCTGCGGCTTCCACATCAGCAACTACTTCAACAAGGTGCGCATCGCCATGCTGGAGAAAGGCATCGAGTTCGAGCTCGACGCGACCTGCAAGCCTTCCCAGAACGACGACTTCCTCGCGCGCACGCCGATGGGCAAGGTGCCCTTCATGGAGATCGACGGCGCGCATCTCTCGGAGTCGCAGGTGCTGTGCGAGTACCTGGAGGACGCATATCCGCAGAAGCCGCTCTACCCGCGCGATCCGCTCGCGCGCGCGCGGGTGCGCGAGCTGATCACCATCCTCGAGCTGCACATGGAGCTCGTCGCGCGCAGGCTCTACCCGGCGGTGTTCTTCGGCCGCGGGCCTGCCTCGGACGACCTCAGGAAATCCGTGGAGAGGGATCTGGCGAAAGGCGTGCGCGCGTTCCGCATGCGGGCGAAGTTCGATCCGTACGTCGCGGGAAGCGAGCTGACGCTCGCCGACTGCGCGGCGTTCGTGCACCTGCCGCTCGTCTCGCTGACGAGCAAGGCGGCGTTCGGCCAGGACATGCTGGAGTCGATGCCGCAGGTAAAGGCCTACATCAGGATGCTGGGCGAGCGCCCGGCGTTCCGCACGGTAAACGAGGATCGCAAGGCCGCCATGGCCGCCTTGAAGAAGTGATGCCGTTCCAGGAGTACCTGCGGTACCTGGTCACCCTGACCGCGGTGCTCGACCCTTTCCTCGCCATCCCGATCTTCATCAGCGTCACCGCGGTGCGCGACGATGCGAGCCGCAAGCGGCTGATCCAGGTGGTCACGCTGACCGTTTTCCTCGTGCTGGCCGGGGCGGCGCTGTTCGGCGAGAGCCTGCTGAAGGCGCTCGGCGCGAGCCTGCAGGCGTTCCAGGTGGGCGGCGGCCTGGTGCTGCTGCTGATGGCGCTCGCGATGCTCAACGCCAAGGTGGGCGAGATGCGCCAGACGCGCGCCGAGGCCGAGGAGCTCGAGGCCGGCGAGCTCTCCGGCGTGGTGCCGCTCGCCGTGCCGCTCCTCGCCGGGCCGGGCGCCATCAGCACGACCGTCATCGCGGCGCAGGCCGGCGGGCTGGTTCACAGCCTGGCACTGATCGCCTGCATCGCCATTGTTTGCCTGATCCTGTGGTGGCTGCTGCGCATCGCGCACGTAGTGGGCGCGCGCCTGGGCACCACCGGCCTCAACATCGCCACGCGCCTTCTCGGCCTGATCCTCGCTGCCATCGCCATCGAGACGATGGCGGAAGGGTTGAAGCGGCTTTTCCCGGGGCTCGCCTAGAGGCTCATCGGGTTGCGCGGCGCGCGGTCGTCGAGGATGTCTTCCATCCTTGCGCGGATCGCGCCCTTGATGCGCGGATGTGTCAGCACGTAGAAGCGATCCTCCTTCACCGCCTGCACCACCGCGCGCGCCACGTCATCGGCCGACAGGCGGCCCGAGGAAACCGCCTTCCTCAACATCGCTTCGCGCGCCAGCGTCTCCTTGCTTTTCTCGCCACCCGGCAAACCGGCGGGGCGATTGCGCTCCGAATCGGCTATGCCTGTGGGCACGTAGGCCGGGCAAAGCACGGACACCCCGACGGCGGAATTGCGCTCGCGCAGATCGTGGTAGAGCGTCTCGGAGAGCGCGACGACGCCGTGCTTGGTCACGTTGTAGGCGCCCGAGCCGGGCGGGTTGATGATGCCGGCGACCGATGCGGTGTTGACCACGTGGCCCTCGTTGCGCTTCATGAGCCGCGGCACGAAGCTGCGCACGCCGTGGATCACGCCCCAGAGGTTCACGCCGAGGATCCACTGCCAGTCGCCGACGCTCGCTTCCCACGCCGCGCCGAGCGGCGAGACGCCGGCGTTGTTGCACACCACGTGCGCGCCGCCGAGCTCCTTGTCGATGCGCTGCGCGAAGGCCTCGACCTCCTCGCCGCGCGACACGTCCAGCTTCATGGACAGCGCCGGAACATCCTTGCTTTTGATGGTCTCCAGGACTTCGGTGGTGTCGCCCACGTCGCCGAGCGCCACGCTCATCCCCTCGTCGGCAAACGCGAGTGCCATCGCTCGCCCCAATCCGCTTGCCGCGCCGGTTACCGCGGCGACCTTGCCCCTCAGCTCCTTCATGCGCTCTCCAGCCAGTCGGCGGCCTCGCGCCACAGGCTATCGCGAAAGCGCTCGCGGAAGAAGCCGAAATGGCCGAGCGATTTCGCGCCGACGTCGGCGGGCGCCACGCGGCGCGTCTCCCAGCGCGCGTTGGGGTACAGGGCGCCGAGCGCCTGCACGGCGCCGAACGGCGCGAACGGGTCGTCGGTAATCGCATAAGCACGAAGGCGGGTCCGCACGCGCGCGTACGCGTCGTCCACGCCAAGAGACCCCACGAGGTAGCGCGGATGCCGGCACCAGCTCGCCCACTGCAGGGCGACGCCCTTCGGCAGGTCCTCGCCGAAGCCCAGCCGCGATCCGGGAAAGTAGCCCAGCAGCGTCGCCACGCCCGGCAGCGCGAGGTGCGTGACCGGCCACATCCACAGGCGCCCGCTCGCCGGCCAGTTGCGCCAGTAGCCGCTCTGCGACCCGACCAGCACGGCGGAGGCGATGCGCTCGGGCTCGGGCAGCAGTCCCAGCGCCTGGCCGCCGAAACTGTGGCCGACCACATGGATCGTCTTGGTACCGAGGAAGGAAAATGCAGCAGCACCATCGAGCAGCGCCCAGTCCTGCATCCGGGCCGTCACCTTCCTTACGCGCGTAGCGAGCGAGCGCCCGATGCCGCGGTAGTCGAAGGTGAGCGCCGTAAAGCCGCGCTGGGCGAGGTAGGCAGCGAACTTCGCGTAATAGGACTGCGGCACGCCGGTGGCCGGCATGACGAGGACCGCGCGTTGTCCGGAGCCGAAGACCGTGGCGCCGATCGGATAGCCGTCGGCGGCGGTGAGGGTCACCTCCATGAGTTCCACAGGAGCGACGCGCCGCCGACGAAGATCAGTCCTTCCATGAAGAGCACGTGCAGGTGCGCGTGCATGCTTTTCACCAGCCAGGCCGCGATCGCGCTGCCCGGGATGGTCGCGACGCCGATCACCGCGCCGGTGACGAAGGTTGCCTCGTCGAGCAGGTCGAAGCGGTGGAAGAGCGCCGCCTTGCAGAGGTCGAGCGCGATGCTGGCGAGCGCGTCGGTCGCCAGCACCGCGGGACCAGACATTCCCGTTCCCAGCAATAAAGAAACCAGAATGACGCCGACGCCGCTTGTGAGGCCTGTGGCCAGGCCAAACACGCCCGAGCCGACGGCGAGACCGGTCGTGCCGAGCGCCATCTTGCGGCGGCTGAAGAAGCGCCGCAGCGGCACGGAGCCGATGACGACGAAGCCGAGCACCGTGCCGACGGCGCGTGCGTCGAGCACGCTGTAGATCCACGTGCCAAGGACGAGGAACGGCAGCGAGCACGCGAGCACCAGGGCCAGGGTGCGGCGGTCGAGGCTCTCCCGGTAGAACCAGAAGCGGCCGGCGTTGATGATGGCGCCCGCCACCGCCAGCACCGGGATGACGGCCTTCACGCCGATCAGCGGCGCGAGCGCCGCGGTGAGG
>DASSPL010000365.1:0-2249 GCA_035699685.1 Burkholderiales bacterium
GACCCGGTAGCGCGAGACGTCGGTGCGGATGTCGAGGTCCTCGCCCAGCTCCGGCAGGCGCGGGTCGCCCGGCTTCGACATCGCGAGCAGCGGGCAGGGCTTCGGGTTGCGCTCGCAGAAGGCGCGGAAGTCCTCGGCGTATTCGCGCGGCAGGATGCAGACGTTGCCCTGCACGCGGCCGGGGGCGAGGCCGGCGGTGTGGCCGCGGTGCCGCCCGGACCGTATCGCAAGGCGGACCTGCCGTGGATCGTCCTGCCGTGGATCGTCCATGCGGCGATCATAGCGTTAAGATTGATTCATGTACGTGCCCGCCGGCGTCATCCCCGCGGTACTGCTCCCGTTCAACGACGACCTGTCGATCGACGAGGCGTCGTACCGCTCGCACCTGCGCGACGTCGCGGCGGTGCAGGGCATCTCCGCGATTACCGTGAACGCGCACGCGTCCGAAGTGGCCTCCTGCACGTTCGACGAGCAGCGGCGTGTACTGGAGATCACCCGCGATGAGGTGAAGCTGCCGATCATCAACGGCGTGTACGCCGACGGCAGCCTCGAGGCGGCGCGCATTGCCAAGATGGCGGAGCAGGGCGGCGCCTCGGCGCTCCTCGTGTTCCCGTCGGCGATCTACTCGTTCGGCCAGCGCCCGGAGATGGCGGTGGCGCACTTCAAGCGCATCGCCGACGCGACCAGCCTGCCGCTCATCCTGTTCCAGTATCCGCTGGCCGGCGGCCAGGGCTACCCGCTCTCGACCCTGACCCGAATCCTCGACGAGGTGCCAACGGTCGGCGCCATCAAGGATTGGTGCGCCAATCCGCAGCTCCACGAGCGCCAGATCCGCGTCCTGCAGTCGCGCGCGCGTCCGGTGAACGTGCTGACCACGCACAGCTCGTGGCTGATGAGCTCGCTGGTGCTCGGCTGCGCCGGCCTCCTTTCCGGCAGCGGCTCGGTCATCGCCGAGCTGCAGGCGCGGCTCTTCGACGCCGTGAAGAATGATGATCTGAAGACCGCGAAGCAGCTCCATGACCGCATCACGCCCACGGCCGAGGTCTTTTATGGCGAGCCGTGGGTCGACATGCACAACCGCATGAAGGAGGCGCTGGTGCTGCTCGGCAAGCTGCCGCGCGCCGTGGTGCGGCCGCCGCTCACCAAGCTTTCGCAGGAAGAGATCCAACGGATCCGCGCGGCGCTCGCCGCGGCGGGTTTGCTCAGCGATAAAACACCACAGAGGAGGGTTGCAGCATGAGGAGGAAGCAGGTTCTGGTCGCGCTGGCCGCGGCTGCTTTTGTTTCTGCGGCCGGAGCGCAGAACGTCAAGGTCGGCGTCGTGACGTTCCTGTCCGGCCCCGCCGCGTCGCCGTTCGGCGTGCCGGCGAAGAACGCCGCCGAGTTCGTCGCCGAGGCGCTCAACAAGGGCGGCGCGCCCAAGCCCTACGACAAGCGCGGCTTCGGCGGCGCGAACATCGAGCTGGTGTTCGTCGACGAGGCCGGCAGCACGACGACGCAGGTGACGGAGTTCCGCAACCTCGTGCAGCGCGCGAACGTCGACCTCGTCATCGGCTACGTGTCGAGCGGCAACTGCCTCGCCATCGCGCCGGTCGCCGAGGAGCTGAAGAAGCTCACCAACTTCTTCGACTGCGGCACGCCGCGCATCTTCGAGGACGGCAAGTACAACTACGTGTTCCGCACCTCGCCGACCGCCACCATGGACTCGGTGGGCGCCGCGCTCTACGTGCGCGATGCGAAGAAGGACGTGAAGTCCATCGCCGGCATCAACCAGAACTACGCCTGGGGCCAGGACTCCTGGGCGGACTTCGAGGCGGCGATGAAGGTGTTCGTGCCGGGCGTCGAGGTGAAGACCTCGCAGATGCCCAAGCTCTTCGCCGGGCAGTACAACGCGGAGATCTCGGCGCTGCTCTCGGCCAAGCCCGACGTCATCCACTCGAGCTTCTGGAACGGCGACCTCGAGGCGTTCATCCTGCAGGCCGGACCGCGCGGGCTGATGAAGCAGAGCCTGACGATCCTTACCACCGGGGAGACCGCCATGCACAAGCTGGGCGCGCAGATCCCCGACGGCACGGTACTCGGCGCCCGCGGACCGTTCGGCCCCTACGCGCCGAACAACCAGTACAACAAGTGGTTCCACGGTGGGTACGTCGCGAAGTACAAGGAGCAGCCGAACTACGCCTCCTACCAGATGGCGCAGGCCTTCCTTGGCGTGAAGCAGGCGTGGGAGAAGGCGCAGGATGCGAACGG
>DASSPL010000366.1:0-8858 GCA_035699685.1 Burkholderiales bacterium
GCTTCGGCGTAGCGCTCGGCGACCAGCGGCGTCTGCTGCGCCATCTTCAGGATCACGCTGTTGCCGGCGAGCAGGGCCGGGACGACGGCGTTCACCGAGGTGAGCCACGGGTAGTTCCACGGTGCGACTACGAGCACCACGCCAAGCGGCTCGCGGCGGATGAAGCGCTGGTTGGGTTCGACAGCAATGTCTGCGAGCGCGCCCTCCGCTATGGAGCACATGTGGAGCGCCCGTTCCTGGAACCCGCGCCGGATCTCGTTCGGCGTGTAAGCGATCGGGCGTCCCATCTGGCGCGTCAGCTCTTCGCCCAGCGTGTCCGCGCGCGCCACGCACCACTCGACCATGCGGCGGCACATCGCGACCCGCTCGCCGACCGGCACGCTTCTCCATTTCTTCTGGGCTGCGACTGCAGTCGACAGCGCGGTTTCCAGATCGGCATCGGAGGCCAGCGGCCGCTCGACGAGCACCGCCCCGTCGACCGGCGTCACCGTGCGCAGCGCCTTCATTCCGGCGTGACGTAGGCGGCGGTGATGCCGCCGTCGACGAGGAACTCGGTGCCCGTCATGTACGACGACTCGTCGCTCGCGAGGAACAGCGCCGCCTTGGCGATCTCCTCGGCTTCGCCGAACCGGCCCATCGGGATGTGCACCAGCCGGCGCTGCTTCTTGGCTTCGGTGTTGAGGAAGCTCATCAGGAGCTCGGTCTTCAGCGGTCCGGGCGAGAGCGCGTTGACGCGGATGTTCTGCCGCGCGTGGATCACGGCGAGCTCGCGCGTCATGGCGAGCACGGCGCCCTTGCTGGCGGTATAGGCGACCTGCGCGGTAGCCGCGCCGATGCGCGCCACGAACGATGCGGTGTTGATGATGCTGCCGCCGCCGGCGCGCTGCAGCGCGGGGATGCCGTACTTGCAGCCGAGGAACACGCCCTTGGCATTGATGTCGAGCGTCAGGTCCCAGACCGACTCGTCGGTGGACACCGCGTCGTCGTCCTTCGCGTGCATGATGCCGGCGTTGTTGAAGAGCACGTTCAGCCTGCCGAATGCCTTCTCGGCCGCCGCCACCATGTTCTGGCAGTCGCCTGCCTTGGACACATCCGCCTTGACTGCCACCGCGTCCTTGATCATCCCCGCGGTTTCCTTGGCCGCGGCTTCGTTCACGTCCACGCAGACGATCTTCGCGCCCTCGCGCGAGAAGAGGAGGGCGGCCTGGCGACCGATGCCGCTGCCGGCGCCGGTGATGAGCGCCACCTTGTCTTTGAGTCTCATATCCTCTCGAAGTAGCGTTTGCGTTCCCAGTCGGTGACCGCCTTGTCGTAGGCAGCCACCTCTGTCCTGAAGAAGTGCGCGTAGTGCTCCACCACCTCCGCGCCGAATGCCTGCTTGGCGAATTCGCTTTTCTCGAAAGCTTCGGCCGCCTGCGCGAGGGTGTAGGGCACGCGCGGCAGGTTTCGCGCCTCGTAGACGTCGCCGACGAAGCACTCGGGCGGCTCGGTCTTGTTCGCAATCCCGTCCAGCCCGGATGCCAGCGCCGCGGAGAGCGCGAGATAAGGATTGGCGTCAGCCCCCGCGAGGCGGCATTCGATGCGCAGGCCGCTGCCCGAGCCGACGACGCGGAAGCCGGCGGTGCGGTTGTCGTAGCTCCAGGCGAGCCGCGTCGGCGCCCACGAGGCGTCGACGTAGCGCTTGTACGAATTGATCGTCGGCGCGTAGAAGGGCATCAGCTCCGGCACGCGCTGGATCCAGCCGCCGAGAAAGTAGCGGAACACGTCCGACGCCTGGGCGCGCCCCATCTTCTGCGAGCCGGGGAACGCGTTCTTGCCGTCGCGCCACAGGCTGAAGTGGATGTGGCAGCTCGAGCCCGCCTGGCCGGCGTCCGGCTTGGCCATGAACGTGACGCTCATTCCCGCCTGCTCGGCGAGCTCCTTCAGGCACTGCTTGAACACCACGTGGCGGTCGGCCATGTCGAGCGCCTCGGCGTAGCGCACGTTGATCTCGTGCTGGCCCAGGCCCCACTCGCCCTTGGACGTCTCCACCGGCACGCCGGACTGCTTGAGGTGGCGCCGCGCCGCGGCATGGAAGTTCTCGGTGCGCGTGCCTTGCAGGATGTGGTAATCCTCGAGGTACCAGCCGGCAGGCTCGAGGTCGCGATAGGCCTTCTGCGCCGCGTCACGGTAGCTTCCGCGGAAGAGATAGTGCTCGAGCTCGGTCGCGGCGAAGGCCTGGAATTTGAGCTTCGCGGCTGCATCGACCTGGCGCCGCAGGATCGAGCGCGGCGCGACGTGGACGAGGTCGTGCGTCTCCTCGTCCTTGATGTCGCAGATGACAAGCGCGCTGCGGTCGAGCCAGCTCGCGCGTCGCAGCGTGGTGAGGTCGGGCACCATGTGGAAGTCGCCGTAGCCGAGCTCCCAGTTGGCGAACTTGTAGCCCGGCACCGGCTCCATCTCCATGTCCACCGTGAGGACATAGTCGCAGGCGTGCCCGCCCTCGGCGGCCACCTGCTCGATGAACATCTCGGCGTCGAAGCGCTTGCCGAGCATGCGGCCGTAGTGGTCGGTGAAGCCGGCGACGACCGTGTCGATCTCGCCCTGCTTCACGAGCTTGCCCAGCTCATCGAGGGTCAGCAGCCCGGCGGGTCTATTCATCGCTTTTCCGGTAGAGGACGAGCACCTTGCCAATGATCTGGACCGGCTGCGCGCCGGTGCGTTCGCACAAGGTTTGCATCGCCGCCTCGCGCGCATCGCGCTCGAAGCCGGGGCCGCGCACCTTGATGAGCTCGTGCGACTTGAGCGCGAGGTCGACCTCTTTCACCACCTCGTCGGTGAGGCCTTTCGCTCCGATCAACACCACCGGCTCGAGCTTGTGGGCTCTCGCCTTCAGCGCCTTGCGCTCCGAAGGGCTCAGCATGAATGAACCCGTGAATCTAATGTCAAAATAGCCACCTTGCTACCTCCTGATTTTCATCCGGTCCTGCGTGAATGGTGGGCCGGCCGGTTCGCAGAACCCACTGAAGCGCAGTTCGACGGCTGGAAAGCCATCCGTCGGGGCGACGACACGCTCATCGCGGCGCCCACCGGCTCCGGCAAGACGCTCGCCGCCTTCCTGACCTCGATCGACCTGCTGCTGCGCGAGGGGCTGGAGCAGGGCGGCCTTCCGGACGAGGTGCGGGTCATCTACGTGTCGCCGCTCAAGGCGCTGTCGGCGGACATCCACAAGAACCTGGCCGTGCCGCGGCGCGAGATCCATGCCCTGTCGCCGGTAAAGATTACAGCGGCGGTGCGCAGCGGCGACACCCCCCAGACCGAGCGCGCCGCGATGCTGCGCACGCCGCCGCACATCCTGGTCACCACGCCCGAATCGCTCTACCTCCTGCTCACCGCCGAGCGCTCGCGCGCGATGCTGAAAACGGCGCGCGTGGTCATCGTCGACGAGATCCATGCGGTGCTGCAGTCGCGCCGCGGCGCGCACCTTGCGCTGTCGCTGGAGCGCCTCGACCACGTCGTCGGCCGCCCGCTGCAGCGCATCGGCCTGTCCGCGACGCAGAAGCCGATCGAGGAGGTGGCCCGCTTCCTCACCCGGCGGCCGTGCGCGATCGTCGACAAGGGCCATCGCCGCAGGATGGACCTCGCCGTCGAGGTGCCGAGCTCGCCGCTCGAGGCGGTCATGTCGCACGAGGTGTGGGCCGAGATCTACGCGCGCCTGGTGCAGCTCATCGGTGAGCACCGCACCACGCTCATCACCGTGAACACCCGGCGCCTCGCGGAGCGCATGGCCCACCAGCTGTCCGAAAGGCTGGGTCCGGAAAACGTCGCCGCGCACCACGGCAGCCTCGCCAAGGAGGCGCGGCTCGACGCCGAAGAGAAGCTGAGGGAGGGAAAGCTCAAGGTCCTGGTCGCCACCGCCTCGCTCGAGCTCGGCATCGACATCGGCCACGTCGACCTGGTCTGCCAGATCTCGTCGCCGCACCGCATCGCCACGTTCCTGCAGCGCGTCGGCCGCTCCGGCCACACCGTCAAAGGCACGCCGAAGGGGCGCATCTTCCCGCTGACGCGCGACGACCTGATCGAATGCGCGGCGATGGTGCGCGCCGTATACGACGGCGAGCTCGATCGCGTCACCGTTCCGGACAAGCCGCTCGATGTCCTCGCGCAGCAGATCGTGGCCGAGACTTCGGCCGAAGAGGAATGGGACGAGCAGGCGCTGTTCGACCTCCTGCGCGCGGCGTACCCGTACCGCAACCTGCAGCGCAAGGAGTTCGACGAAATCGTCGAGATGCTGGCGCGCGGCTACGCCACGCGGCGCGGACGCCGGGGCGCCCTTGTCCACTACGACTCGCTGAACCACAAGATCCGGGCGCGCAAGGGATCCCGGATGATCTCCATCACCTCCGGCGGCGCCATCCCGGAGGTGTTCGACTACCGCGTGGTGCTCGAGCCGGAAGGCCACTTCATCGGCACGCTCAACGAGGATTTCGCCATCGAGTCGCTGCCGGGCGACGTGTTCCAGCTCGGCAATACCTCGTGGCGCATCCTGCGCATCGGCAACGGCGTGGTGCGCGTCGCCGACGCCCAGGGCCAGCCGCCGTCGATGCCGTTCTGGCTGGGCGAGGCGCCGGCGAGGAGCGACGAGATGAGCGTCGCGGTCTCCCGCCTGCGAGCCGCCGTCGATTTCGAGCTGCCCGGCCCGGACGAACCCCGCAAGGAGGGCGAGCTGGACGGGGCCATAGAGCTGCTCATGCAGGACTGGTTTCTCGAGCGCGCGGCGGCGGAGCAGATCGCCCGCTACCTCGCCGAGGCGAAGCGCAGCCTCGGTGTCGTGCCGACCGTCGATTGCCTCGCGCTCGAGCGCTTCTTCGACGAGTCGGGCGGCATGCAGCTCATCCTGCACGCGCCGTTCGGCAGCCGCGTCAACCGCGCCTGGGGCCTCGCGCTGCGGAAGAAATTCTGCCAGGGCTTCAACTTCGAGCTGCAGGCGGCGGCGACCGAAGAGGGCTTGATCCTGTCGCTCAACAGCTCGCACTCGTTCCCGCTCGAAGAGGTGTTCCGCTACCTGCACCCGAACACCGTGCGCGAGACGCTGGTGCAGGCGCTCCTGCAGTCGCCGATCTTCGAGACGCGCTGGCGCTGGAGCACCACCCTCGCGCTGGCGGTGCCGCGCAACCGCGGCGGCGCGCGCGTGCCGAACCAGCTGCAGCGCATGTACGCCGAGGATCTGCTGCAGGCGGTGTTCCCCGACGCCGTCGCCTGCCAGGACAACCTGCCGGGCGCGCGCGAGCTGCCCGACCATCCGCTGGTCAACCAGGCGATGCGCGATGCGCTGGAGGAAGCGGTCGACGTCGAAGGGCTGGAAGCGCAGCTCGCGCGGCTCCATTCGGGAGAGATGCAGCTCGTTGCGCGCGACACGCCCGAGCCGTCGGTGCTCAGCCACGAGCTGCTCAATTCCGCGGTGTACACCTTCCTCGACGACGCGCCGCTCGAGGAGCGCCGCACTCGCGCGGTCTACACCAGAAGGTCTTCGGAAATCAGGCACGCGGACGACCTCGGCGCGCTCGACCCCGCCGCGATCGAGCGGGTGCGCGAGGAAGCCTGGCCGGTGGCGAACACCCCCGACGAGATGTACGACGCCCTGATGGTGGCGGGGTACATCAGGCAAAGCGAGCTGGAGCCGCATTGGCTTCCTCTCCTCGCTTCGCTCGGCGAACGCGCGCTGAAGCGCGCCGATGCCTGGTTCGCCCTCGAGCGCGCCGACGACGAGCCGCTCGAGATCGTCGCCAGCCGGCTGGAAGTGCTCGGGCCGGTCACCGCACGGCAGCTGGACCTGCCGGACGCGGAAACGGCGCTCGTCGCGCTCGAGACGCAGGGCCGCGTGCTGCGCGGCCGCTTCACCGCGTCCGTGGCGGAGCTGGAATGGTGCGACCGGCGGCTGCTGGCGCGCATCCATCGCTATACGCTGAACCGGCTCAGGGCCGAGATCGAGCCGGTCAGCGCGGCGCAGTTCCTGCGCTTCCTTTTCCACTGGCAGCACGTCGCCGGCGAAGACCAGGTGAAGGGCGCGGAAGGCCTCGCCGCGGTGGTCGAGCAGCTCGAGGGCTTCGAGCTCGCCGCGGCCGGATGGGAATACGACGTGCTCCCGGCGCGGGTGGCGGACTACGATTCGGCGCAGGTCGACCAGCTCTGCCTCAGCGGGCGCGTCGCGTGGGGCCGCCTCACGCCCGGCACGCGCGCGCCGTTGCGCAGCTCGCCGATCGCGCTCCTGCTGCGCGAGCACGCCAGCATCTGGAAGGCGCCGGCGGCGCCGGACGCGGAGTTCTCGTCCGAGGCAAAAGCGGTACGCGACGCACTGGAGAGGCGCGGCGCGTCGTTCTTCCACGAGCTGGTCAAGGCCACAGGCCTGCTGCCGAGTTACGTGGAGCGCGGGCTCGCCGAGCTCGCGGGTGCCGGCGTGGCGACCGCGGACAGCTTTGCCGGATTGCGCGCGCTGCTCGCGCCGCCGGAAAAGAGAAGGCAGCTGATCGAGACGGCGGGGCGCTGGGCGCTGCTCAGCGGCGAGCACAGCGATGATGTCGAAGCCGTCGCGCGCACGCTGCTCAAGCGATACGGCGTCGTGTTCCGCTCGCTCCTGCAGCGCGAATCGCACCTGCCGCCGTGGCGCGACCTCGTGCGCGTGTACCGCAGGCTCGAGGCGCGCGGCGAGATCCGCGGCGGGCGCTTCGTTGCGGGGTTCGGTGGCGAGCAGTTCGCGGCGGCGGATGCCGTCGGGCGTCTGAGAGCCGTCCGCAAGGCTGAAAGGCTCGACGAGCTCATCGTGCTGAGCGCCGTCGATCCGCTCAACCTGGTCGGCATCCTCACGCCGGAGGACCGCGTACCGGCGATCTATCGCAATCGCGTCCTTTACCGCGATGGCCTGCCGATCGCGGCGGTGGAAGGCGGGCAGCTCAGGCGGCTGGCGGAAACCGAGCTGGGCGACGACAAGCTGCGCACGCTCCTCGCGCGGCGCACCTTGCGCCATCCACTGCGGCCGCACCTGCGCACGCCGACCGCGCGCGAGGCGACCCTGCTCGCCCGCAAGCCGACCCAGCCGGGTTTGTTGCATTCCAGGAACGCGGGAGACATCGGCCGGTAACCTTCCGCGCGCAGGATGCGCGCATGGACCCGCAACGCGCCGACCCCTATCAGGACGTCGCGCTTGGCGTTGAATGCGCCTGGCCGCTTCCGGATAGTTGTAAAGCTCTGTTCTATCCCGGGATTGGGGCATTTCCGTCCGGCAGCCCACGAGGTAACGTTCGCCCCCACACATGGACATCGCCGTTCTCACCTTCCTCGCCGTTCTGATCATTTCAGTCGCCAGTTTCTGGCTCAACTGAGGTCGTTCGCGGCGTAGCCGCCGAAGCCGATAATGCTTCGGGCATGGCCAAGTCGAACAAGCAGTGGCTTCGCCGCCACGTCACCGACCACTACGTGCGCAAGGCGAAGGAGCAGGGCTACCGCTCGCGCGCCGCGTACAAGCTGCTCGAGCTCGACGAGCGCGAGAAGCTGTTCCGGCCGGGGATGATCGTGGTCGATCTGGGCGCGGCGCCGGGCAGCTGGTCGCAAGTGGCGGCCGCGAAGACCCGGCCCGGCGGCAAGGTGATTGCTGTTGACCTTCTCGACATTGCCCCCATCTCAAGCGTAACGGTGCTCAAAGGCGATTTCCGCGAAGCAGGGCTCCTCGAAGCGCTGTCGGGCGCGCAGGCGGATGTCGTTCTTTCCGATGTGCTGCCCAACTTGTCGGGCATACCTAACGTCGACCAGGCGCGAGCGGCGGAGCTCGCCCTGGCCGCCGTCGCTTTTTGTTACAAAGCCCTGAAACCGGGGGGTGTTTTCGTGATCAAAATGTTTCAGGGAGAGGCCTTCGACGAAGTCCTGCAGCGCCTGAAACAGAGCTTCCGCACGGTGAAGGTGGTGAAGCCGGGAGCCTCGCGCGGCGAATCGAGGGAAACCTATCTCGTCGCTAGAGGAATTCAATCGGACTTGGCGGGGAAACCCGCGTAAGATCGTTGCTCGCAGGATTCGCCAGTTAGAGGAGTAAGTCTTTGAACAATATGCTTAAGAACCTGGTCATCTGGCTCGTAATCGGGCTGGTTCTGATGACCGTGTTCAACCAGTTCAACACCCGCCAGGCGGCGCAGGCGCCGATGGAGTACTCGCAGTTCCTGGAGGAGGTGAAGTCCGGCCGCATCTCCAAGGTCACCATCGAGGGCCGCCAGCTCAAGGCGACCACCGCCGACGGCAAGCGGGTGACGAGCTACTCCCCCGGCGACATCTGGCTGGTTTCGGACCTCCTCAAGTACGGGGTGAAGATCGAGGCCAAGCCGGAGGAGGAGCCTTCGCTCCTCATGAACATCTTCGTCTCCTGGTTCCCGATGCTGCTGCTGATCGGCGTGTGGATCTTCTTCATGCGCCAGATGCAGGGCGGTGGCCGCGGCGGCGCCTTCTCCTTCGGCAAGTCGCGCGCGCGCATGCTCGACGAGTCGACCAACACCGTCACGTTCGCCGACGTCGCCGGCTGCGAGGAGGCCAAGGAAGAGGTGGCCGAGCTGGTCGACTTCCTGCGCGACCCGTCCAAGTTCCAGAAGCTCGGCGGTCGCATCCCGCGCGGCGTGCTGATGGTCGGCTCGCCCGGCACCGGCAAGACGCTGCTCGCCCGCGCCATTGCGGGAGAGGCGAAAGTCCCCTTCTTCTCCATCTCCGGCTCCGACTTCGTCGAGATGTTCGTCGGCGTCGGCGCCGCGCGCGTGCGCGACATGTTCGAGCAGGCCAAGAAGCACGCGCCGTGCATCGTGTTCATCGACGAGATCGACGCGGTCGGCCGCCAGCGCGGCGCG
>DASSPL010000367.1:0-3534 GCA_035699685.1 Burkholderiales bacterium
ACGGTGCGGTCGATCTCCTGCGACAGCTCGGCCTTCAGCGTCTCGAGGATCTTGCGGAAGTGGCCGCGCTGCTTGGCGTTCATGTACTCCTCGCCCTTCTTGGCGGCGTAGGGAGTGAAGCCCTTCCTGGAAAGTTCTACGGCCATCTCTTTGCAATGCCTCGAAAAACGACTGCGTTTTGTAGCAGAAAAGACCCCCTGCGGCAAGCAACTCGCGTTGCTCTAAGTATGCGCTAAGAGTATCATTTGCCGCCTTTTTCGGGGCGTGGCGCAGTCTGGTAGCGCGCCTGCTTTGGGAGCAGGATGTCGGAGGTTCAAATCCTCTCGCCCCGACCAGGATTCGCGTGATTTTTTGACGTGATGGATTGTGCAGCTTGCTCGCGGACTGCCCGTAGCTCAACCGGATAGAGCACCAGCCTTCTAAGCTGGGGGTTACAAGTTCGAGTCTTGTCGGGCAGGCCAATGCTGTCGGCAATGGTGGCCGTAGCTCAAAGGTAGAGTCCAGGGTTGTGATCCCTGTTGTTGTGGGTTCGAGTCCCATCGGCCACCCCACCTTCCGTTGTCCATCGAGCGCGAGCTGAAGTTTCGCCTCTCGCGCGACGCCGCAGCCCGCGCGGTGCGCGAGCTCGCGCTCGACAAGGCAGTAGCGCTTTCCACCACCTACTTCGACACGCCGGCGCGCACGCTCGGCCGTGCTCGTGCTGCATTGCGTTTGAGGCGCCACGGCCGCCACTGGCTGCAGGCCTTCAAGCGCGACATGGGGCCGGGGACAAGGGGTGAATGGGAGATGCCGCTCGCCACGCCGAAGCTCGAGCTTGCGCGCTTTCCGCGCGAGGAGACCGGCATCGACCTCACCCGGCTTCGCGTGCGGCCGCTGTTCGAAACCCGCTTCGTCCGGCACACGGCCCTGGTGAGATCGCGCGGCGCGCTCATCGAGGTCGCTTTCGACCGCGGCAGCGTGATCGCCGGGCGCAGGCGCGAGCCGATCCACGAGCTCGAGATCGAGCTGAAGCACGGCCCGGCGCGCGAGATGCTGCGCTACGCGCAATCACTGGTCGCGCCGCTCGGCCTGCAGCTCGCATTCGAGAGCAAGGCGCAGCGCGGCTATCGCCTCGCCGAAGGCGGCACGCTCGAGCCGCCGCGCAAATGGCGCAACCCTGACCTCGCCGGCGCGACGCCGGGCGAAGCGTTGCGCCGGCTTGCGGGCCACGCGCTCGCGCAGGCAGCGGCCAACGCGCGCGGCGTCCTCGAGTCGGATGACGCGGAGTACCTTCACCAGCTGCGCGTGGCGCTGCGCCGCTTCCGCGCCATGCTCGTCGCCTTTCGCGCTCTCGAGCCGCGAGCGCGGGCGATCAAGCGCCGGCTGCGGCGCCTGACGCCGGCGCTCGGTACCGCGCGCGACTGGGATGTCTTCGTCGCCTCCCTTGCACCCAACACGCCGTTATGGCGCGCGGCTCGCCTGCAACAGCAGCAGGCGCGGCGGGACGCGCGCGACATCATTGCTTCGCCGGCCTTCAACGAGACGCTGGTGCGCGCGCTGCGCTGGCTGGAGGAGGCGCCCTGGGAGCCGGCGCAGATTCCCCTGCCCGCATTCGCCCGCGAGTCGCTCGAGCGGCTGCGCCGGAAGGCGCTCCGCCGCATGGACTGGGACGATGCCCGCGACCGGCACGCGCTACGCATCCGCATCAAGCGGCTGCGGTACGCGAGCGAGGCATTCGGCTCGCCGGAACCGGCGCTGGAGCGCCTGCAGGACGTGCTAGGGGAGCTGAACGACATCGCGGTGGCGCGGCGGCTGATGAAGCGGCTGCCGCCAGACCCATCGTTCCCCAGAAGCCTCGAGGCTAGGGAACGGGCGCTGGTTTCCCGCGCGCGGCGCGCGTGGCGGGCTTTCGATACACGAACACCTCGGGCCTCGGCCAGGTAAGGCGCAGGCGCGGGAAGCGCTTGTGCATCGCCGGCTTGCCGTCGCCGATCTCGCACACCAGCATGCCGCCCGGCTCGAGGTGCTCGTCCACCTGCGCGAGCATCCGCGCCACCAGGTCGAGCCCGTCCTTGCCGCCCGCCAGCGCGAGCCGCGGCTCGCGCCGGTACTCGGTCGGCAGCGTCAGCATTGCGGCTGCGCTGACGTACGGCGGATTGCTGACGATCAGGTCGTAACGCTCGCCGCGCAGGCTGCCGAAGAGGTCGGAGGCTCGCACGCGCACCCGGGCTCCCAGGCGATAGCGCGCGACGTTCTTGCGCGCGATGGCGAGCGCCGCCGGCGACAGGTCGCTCGCGTCGACCTCGGCGGCGCGGAACGCCAGCGCGGCGAGGATGGCGAGGCAGCCCGAGCCGGTGCAGAGATCCAGCACCTTGCGCGCCGCGTGGCGCGCGAGCCACTTCTCGTGCAGGAGCCCGGCGATGTGCGAGCGCGGCACGATGACCCGCTCGTCGACGTAGAACGGCTGGCCGTCGAGCCAGGCCTCCTTCAGCAGGTAGGCGACCGGAATGCGCTCGTCGATGCGCTTCTCGAGCAGCGCCTCGGTGCGCTGCGCCTCGGTGTCGGTCACCGGCTTCTGCAGATCGGCGTCGAACGGCAGGCCCAGGCCGCGCAGCACCAGCCACGCCGCCTCGTCGCGCGGATTGTCCGTGCCATGGCCGAAAAACACCTTCGATGCGGCGAGGCGGGCTTGCGCCCGGTCGATCAGCTCGCCGAGCGTCAAGGAAGGAGCGCGCGCAGCGTGTCGAGATAAATGCGCGGCAGCAGCTCGAGCTCGGACAGCGCGATGTGCTCGTTCAGCTTGTGGATGCTCATGTTCACCGGGCCGAGCTCGATCACCTCGGGGCAGATGTCGATGATGAAGCGCGCGTCCGACGTGCCGCCGGTGGTCGACAGCTCGCCCGACACGCCGGTATGGCGCTTCGCCGCCTCGGTGACGATCTTCGCCAGCCGGCCGTGCCTGCTGAGGAAAGGCCTGGCGCCGAGCGTCCACTCCAGCGCGTAATCGAGCCCGTGCTTCTGCAGGATCGACTCGACGCGCGCCTTGAGCGACGCATCGGTGCTCTCGGTGCAGAAGCGGAAGTTGAAGTCCGCCACCACGGCCCCGGGCACCACGTTGCCGGCACCGGTGCCGGCGTGGATGTTGGACACCTGGAAGCTGGTCGGCGGGAAGGCCTCGTTGCCCTTGTCCCACTGGGTGCGCACGAGGTCGGCCAGCGCGGGGGCGAGGAGGTGGATCGGATTCTTCACGAGGTGCGGATAGGCGACGTGCCCTTGGATTCCACGGACCGTGAGCTTGCCGCTAAGGGAGCCGCGCCGGCCGTACTTGAGCGTGTCGCCCAGCAGGTCGACCGAGCTCGGCTCGCCGACGATGCAGTAGTCGATCATCTCGTTGCGCGCCCTCAGCGCCTCCACCACGCGCACGGTGCCGTCGACGGCTACGCCTTCCTCGTCCGAGGTGATGAGCAGCGCGATCGAGCCGCCATGGCGCGGCCTTTCGGCGACGAAGGCCTCGGCGGCGACGACGAAGGCGGCGATCGACGACTTCATGTCGGC
>DASSPL010000368.1:0-22974 GCA_035699685.1 Burkholderiales bacterium
GGTGCGGGCCCAGGTTGCCGGCGTCGTTCGGCGAATAGCCGCCGGTGACGATCAGCGCGGCGCCGCCGCGCGCGCGCTCGGCGTAGAAGGCGGCGAGCTCGGCCATGCCGTTGCGCGCCTCGTACCCGGTGTGCATCGAGCCCATGAGGATGCGGTTGGGCAGCGTGACGAAGCCGAGGTCGAGCGGCTTGAAGAGGTTGGGATACATGCGCCGGCGATTCTATCCGCGCAGCACGAGTACCGTTCCGGCAACGACGATCAGCGCGCCGGCGAGCGTCGCCAATGTCAGCGGCTCGCCGAGGACGAGCGCTCCCCACAGCACGCCGAAGATCGGGATGAGATACGTGACGGTCAGCGCGCCGGTCGGGCCGATGTCGGTGATGAGGCGGAAATACATGACGTATCCCACCGCCCCGCACACGAGGCCGAGCGCCAGCACGCTGGCGATCACGCCGGGCGACGGCTCGCCCGGAGGGGCGACCAACAGGAGCGGCAGCAGGACGAGCGCCGCCATCATCTGCGTGCCCACCGCCATGCCGCGCGACGTCGTCTCGCGCGCCCAGCGCCGCAGGACCACGCCCGCGAGCCCGTAGCAGAACGCCGCGCCGAGGCAGGCGACGATGGCGAGCCACGCGCCGGCTGCCTGGGCGCCCGAGACGAGCGCGACGCCGCCGACTCCCAGCACGAGTCCGGCAGCGCGGCGCGCTGAAAGCCGTTCGCGGAGCACGACTGCGGAGAGCACCGCGCCCCACATGGGCGAAGTGGCATTGATGACCGACATCAGTCCCGCGGACAGCTTGAGCGCCGAGTAGGCGTAGAGCAGGAACGGGCCGGCGGAATTCAGCATGCCGATCACCAGGTAATAGCGCCACCAGCGCCGCCACTGGGGATCGAATCCGATGAAGGCGAAATAGGCGGCCAGGGCACCGCCGGCGACCAGCATGCGCAACTCGGCGGTGGCAAGCGGCCCGATCGCCGGCGCCGCAATGCGCATGAAGAGGAACGAGGCACCCCAGATCGCCGCCAGCGCCACCAGGCGCACGGCGTCGGCGGTCCTCATTTACGGCGGCGCTTCTCGACCTCCAGCAGGCGCTGCTTCACCGGCAGGCCCCAGGCGTAGCCGCCGAGGCCGCCGTCGGTGCGCACCGCGCGGTGGCAGGGCACGACCAGCGCCACGGGATTCGCCCCGCACGCGCTGCCCACCGCCCGCACCGCGGCCGGCGCGCCGATGGCGCGCGCGATGTCGCTGTACGTGCGCGTCTCGCCGCGCGGGATGCGCCGCAGCTCTTCCCATACGCGGCGCTGGAACACCGTGCCGCGGATGTCGAGCGGCACGCGCGCCAGGCTGCCCTCGCCGGCGACGAAGGCGCGGATCTTCTCCTCGACCTCCGGCATCGGTTCCTCGGCCAGCTCCGCCGCATTGAACTCTTCCCGCAGCAGGGTCGCGAGCCGCCGCGGGTCAGCGCCGAGCTTCACCGCGCACACCCCCCTGTCGGTGGCCGCCGCCAGCACGTGTCCCAGCGGCGTGCGGAACACCGAGAAGCGGATGCGGACCCCCTTGCCCCGCTCGCGGTACCGGCGCGCGTCCATGCCGAGCTGCGGCTTCTCGTAGAAGCGCGACACCGACCCGTAGCCGGCCTCGAAGACGGCGTCGGCGACCCGGCTGCCGTTCTGAAGTGAGGACTTCACCACTTCGAGGCGGTGGGCATCCTGGTAGGCCCGCGGGGAGATGCCGAAAGCCTCCTTGAAGCGTCGCTGCAGGTAGAACGGGCTGGCCCCGACCGCGTCGGCCAGCTCCGTCAGGGTGACGCGCTCGCCGCGCCGCGAGTCGAGGTAGGTACGGGCTTTCACGGCCATGTCGGACATGGCGCCACTTTATCGGCTGCGGGCCGGGGGTTCCATCCGGTTCTTGCGCCGCGCGCCGCCAGGTTTAAGCGATGCGTAACCAATCAGTGAGCCATGTGCAGCCGGCCGGGCGGCACGATGCACCGGTCGAAACCCAAGGAGGCAACCATGAAACTGAACGGGACGGATAACAGGCTCACCGCGCGCGAGATCGAGGTCCTCAGGCTGCTCGCGGACGGCTGCACCTATGCGCAGGCCGCCGGCCGGCTGGGCATCTCGCTGCACACGGTCACCACGCACGTCAAGAACGCCTACCGCAAGCTGGACGTGCACAGCGCCGCCGCGGCCGTGAGCCGCGCATTCCACCTCGAGGGGCTGGCTGTCCAGCCGTCGTGAGCCGGCGGCCGCTCATTTCGGACGCTTGTCGATCACGCGCTTCGCCTTGCCGACGGAGCGCTCGATCGAGCCGATCCTCACCTCGGCGCTGATGCCGATGTAGGACTTGATGTGGTGGCGCAGCGTGGCGGCGGCCGCCTGCTCGCCTTCCACCACCACCGTGAGATGGTCGAGGGGGCCGTCCTTGGAGACTTCCAGCACGTAGTGCGGGCTGAGGCCGGGGGTCTTGAGGATCAGCTCCTCGACCTGCGACGGGAACACGTTCACGCCGCGGATGATGAGCATGTCGTCCGAGCGGCCGGTGATCTTCTCCATGCGCCGCATCGCCCGCGCGGTCGGCGGCAGCAGCCGCGTCAGGTCACGGGTCCGGTACCGGATGACGGGGAGCGCCTCCTTGGTGAGCGAGGTGAACACCAGCTCGCCTTTCTCCCCGTCGGGCAGCGGCTCGCCGCTCTGCGGGTCGACGATCTCGGGGTAGAAGTGGTCCTCCCAGATCGTCAGCCCATCCTTGGTCTCGATGCATTCCTGCGCTACGCCCGGGCCCATCACTTCCGACAGGCCGTAGATGTCGATCGCATCCATCGACAGCCGCTGCTCGATCGACGCGCGCATCTCGTTGGTCCACGGCTCGGCGCCGAAGATGCCGATGCGCAGCGAGCTCTGCTTCGCATCGAAGCCCTGGCGCTCCATCTCGTCGGCGATCGCCAGCATGTAGCTCGGCGTCACCATGATGATGTCGGGCTTGAAGTCGGCGATGAGCTGCACCTGGCGCTCGGTCATGCCGCCGCCGAGCGGGATCACGGCGAGGCCGAGGCGCTCGGCGCCATAGTGCGCGCCGAGCCCGCCGGTGAACAGGCCGTAGCCGTACGCGACGTGCACCTTGTCGCCCGGCCGTGCGCCCGCCGCGCGGATGGAGCGCGCCATGAGGCTGGTCCACGTATCGATGTCACGCGCGGTGTAGCCGACCACCGTCGGCTTGCCCGTCGTGCCCGACGAGGCGTGGATGCGCACGACCTGGTCCATCGGCACGGCGAGCATGCCGAATGGGTAGGTCTCGCGCAGGTCGGCCTTGGTGGTGAACGGGAACCGCGCCAGGTCCTTCAGGCTTTTCAGGTCCGACGGCTTCACGCCCGCCGCATCGAACTTCTTCCGGTAATGGGCAACGTCGTAGGCTTTTTTCAAGGACCACTGCAGCCGCTCCAACTGGAGGCGCTCGAGCTCCGCGCGCGGCGCCTTCTCGATCGGCTCGAGCGGGAAGCTCTTCATTCCACCCACGATCCCTTGACGGTGGCCGACTTGCCGCGGAACAGGGCGATCAGCTTGCCTTCCTGGTTGGTGACGCGCACGTCGTAGACGCGAGTGCGGCCGACGTGCGCCGTCTCCTGCGCCTCGGCGGTGAGCTCGTCGCCGAGCTGCGCCGGCGCGAGGACATCGATCGAGCAGCTCGCGGCCAGCGCATGCTGGCCGTGCGAGTTGCACGCATAGCCGAAGCTCGAGTCGGCGAGCGAGAAGATGAGGCCGCCGTGGCACACCTTCTGGCCGTTGACCATGTGCTCCTTCACGCGCATCGACATGCGCGCATAGCCCGGACGCACCTCGAGGCGCTTCATCCCCAGCCAGTGCGAGGCGCGGTCCTCCTTGTCGATGATGCCGGCGACCTGCTCGGCGAGCGCCTGCCTGTTCATTTGCCTTTGAACCGCGGTTCGCGCTTCTCTTTGAACGCGGCGACGCCCTCGCGGTAATCCTCGGAGAACCCGGCGTCGCGCTGCAGGTCGCGCTCCAGATCCAGCTGCGCGTCGAGCAGGTTGCCGGGGGAGGCGTACATCGCTTTCTTCAGCAGGCCGTAGCCTTTGGTCGGCCCCATGGCCAGTTTTCGAGCCAGCGCCTTTGCCTCTTCGGCGAGGCGAGCGTCGTCCACGGCCTTCCAGATCAACCCCCATTGCTCGGCCTGCTCGGCGCTGATTTTTTCCGCGAGCAGCGCGACGCCCATGGCTCGTGCGGTACCGATCAGCCTTGGGAGGAAATAGGTCCCGCCGGCATCGGGCACGAGCCCGAGGCGGGCAAACGCCTCGATGAAGCTCGCCGAGCGCGCGGCGACGACGATGTCGCAGGCGAGGGCGACGTTGGCGCCGGCGCCGGCCGCCACCCCGTTCACGGCGCACACGATCGGCTTCGGCAGGGCCCGCATGCGGCGCACGAGGGGGTTGTAGTTCGAGCCGAGCGACACCGACAGGTCGATCGGCGCCGCGCCCGGGCTCACGTCGCGCTCGGACAGGTCCTGTCCGGTACAGAAGCCGCGCCCGGCGCCGGTCAGCAGCACGGCGCGGATGTCCGGCTCGTCCGCCGCGCGCTCGAGCGCGTCGCGCAGCAGCTTGTGCATCTCGGGGTTGAGGGCGTTGAGCTTGTCGGGCCGGTTGAGCGTGATCGTCTCGACGCCCGCTTCGACAGACACCAGTACCGGAGCCATGGGACCGGAATTCTCCGACAAGGCGCGCGAATGCGGTAGCGGCGTCTCTCAGGCGGGCGTAAGCTGCCGCCGCCGTGAACCGCCTGCCCGCCAGCCCGCTCGTCATGCGCGGGCTCGAAATCGCCGAGAAACGCCTCGGCATCGAGGCGTTGTGCGCCCGCCTGGGCGCGCCGGAGACGAGCATCCGCGGCTGGCGCCTGGGCCACGCCGACATGCCGGAGGAGAAGTTCCTGCGGCTCGTCGACCTCCTCGCCGAGCTCGACCCCGAATGGGTCAGGCGCGAGCAGGCGGCGCTCGCCGGCGGTCCGGTGCAGGCGGCCAGGGCGCGGCGCATCCTGGTGGTCGACGACCATCCGGACACGGCGGAATCGTCCGCCACGCTGCTGAAGTACCTCGGCCACGAAACCCGCGCCGTCACCGACTCGCGCGAGGCGATCCGGGCGGCGAAGGAATTCGAGCCGCAGATCGCGCTCCTCGACCTCGGCATGCCGTACATCGACGGCTGCTCGCTGGCGCGCATGTTCCGCTCCGATCCCCTGCTGAAGAAGATCTGCCTGGTGGCGGTGACCGCCTACGACGACGAGAAGCACCGCCTGATGATGCGTGAGGCCGGCTTCGACGCGCACGTGCGCAAGCCCGCCGACCAGTACGTGCTGCGCGCGATCATCACGCAGTTCGACAGCTAGCCGCGGGGTTTCTGCTACCCTCGGCGTGCCATGCCCAGGGTCTATGCCATCGACGGCATCGTGCCGGTCGTCGATCCGAGCGCCTTCGTGCATCCCACCGCGGTCCTGATCGGCGATGTCATCGTCGGCGAGCGCGCCTACATCGGGCCGTGCGCGAGCCTGCGCGGCGACTTCGGCCGCATCGTGGTCGAGGAAGGCGCGAACATCCAGGACCACTGCATGCTGCACGGCTTCCCCGGCAAGGACACGGTGGTGGGCGCGGAGGTCACCGTCGGCCACGGCGCCATCCTGCACGGCTGCGCCGTGCGCCGCGGCGCTCTGGTCGGCATGAACGCCGTGGTGAACGACTACGCTGAGATCGGCGAGGACGCGATAGTGGCCGCGCTCGCTTTCGTGAAGGCCGAATCCCGCATACCCGCGAAGGCGCTGGTCGCCGGCATCCCGGCGCGCGTGCTGCGCCAGATCTCCGACGAGGAAATGCGCTGGAAGGACGACAACATGCGCCTGTACCAGCAGCTCGCCGTGCGCAGCACGACGACGATGCGCGAGGTCGAGGCCCTCACCCGGGTGGAGCCCGGCCGCAAGCGCATCGACATCCCGGGCGCCATTCCCCTTTCGGAGATGAAGAAGAAACATGGCTGAGCGCGCGCTGCTGATCATCGACATCCAGAACGACTACTTTCCGGGCGGCAAGATGGAGCTCGAGGGAGCGGACGCGGCCGCGAAGAACGCGGCGCAGGCCCTGCGCACCTTCCGCGAGAAATCCCTGCCCGTCTTCCACGTGCGCCATCTGTCGGTGCGGCCCGGCTCGACATTCTTCATCCCCGGCACCAGCGGCGCCGAGATCCATGCCGCCGTCAAGCCCGAGGGGAGCGAGAAGGTGATCGAGAAGAATTTTCCCAACAGCTTCCGCGGCACCCCTCTCGAGAATGCCCTGAAGGAAGCGGGCGTGAAGGAGCTGGTGGTCGCCGGCATGATGACGCACATGTGCGTCGACGCGAGCGTGCGCCACGCCGCCGACCTCGGCTACAGGGTCACGCTGCTCGGCGACGCCTGCGCCACGCGCACGCAGACCTTCGGCGGCGAGACCGTGCCGGCGCGCCAGGTGCACACGGCGTTCCTCGCGGCGCTCAACGGCTTCTATGCAAAGGTGATCCCGACCCATGAACTATGAACTGATCACGGCGGAAAAGAAGGGCCGCGTCGGCCTCATCACGCTGAACCGGCCGAAGCAGCTCAACGCGCTCAACCCCAAGCTGATGCAGGAGCTTGGCGCCGCGCTGCAGGCCTACGACTCGGATGACGGCGTCGGCGCGATCGTCATCACCGGCAACGAGAAGGCCTTCGCCGCCGGCGCCGACATCGGCGTGATGAAGGACTACCAGTACATGGACGCGTACCTGTCCGACTACATCACGCGCGACTGGGAACACATCCGGCGCATCCGCAAGCCGGTGATCGCCGCGGTGGCCGGCTACGCGCTCGGCGGCGGCTGCGAGCTCGCCATGATGTGCGACATCGTCATCGCCGCCGACAACGCGAAGTTCGGGCAGCCGGAGATCAACCTCGGCATCATGCCCGGCGCCGGCGGCACGCAGCGCCTGCCGCGCGCCGTGGGCAAGGCGAAGGCAATGGATCTCTGCCTCACCGCGCGCAACATGGACGCGCAGGAAGCCGAGCGCTCGGGCCTCGTCTCGCGCGTCGTGCCGCTCGACAGGCTGATGGAAGAGGCGATGGCGGTAGGCGAGAAGATCGCCGGCTACTCCCAGCCGGTGGTCATGATGATGAAGGAGTCGATCAACCGCGCCTACGAGAGCACGCTGTCCGAGGGCGTGCTGTTCGAGCGGCGCCTGTTCCACTCGATGTTCGCGCTCGCCGACCAGAAGGAGGGCATGGCCGCCTTCATGGAGAAGCGCAAGCCGAGCTTCAAAAACCGCTGACCCCGGTTTACCTCCTCCTCGGAGCCCACATCTTCTCGATGCTGGGCTTCTCCACCTACGCCGCGCTGCTGCCGGAGCTGCGCGACGAGTGGCAGCTTTCCAATTCGCAGGCGGGCGTGGTCGGCGGCATGTTCTTCGCCGGCTACATCAGCACCGTGTCGCTATGGACCGCGCTCACCGACCGGATGGACGGGCGCAAGGTCTATATCGCCGGCGCGCTGCTCACGGTGGCCGGGAGCGCGGGCTTCGGCTTCCTCGCGAATGGGTTCTGGAGCGCGGTCGTGTTCCAGGTCGTGCTGGGCGTGGGCATCGCTGCGACCTACATGCCGGGGCTCAGGCTGCTGTCGGACCGCGTGTCCGGGCCCTACCAGAGCCGCTACATCGCCTTCTACACCTCCTTCTTCGGCATCGGCACTGCGCTCTCGCTCGCCATCGCCGGCTTCATCGCGCCCGCCTTCGGCTGGCGCGCGGCGTTCTTCCTGAGCGCCTTGGGGCCGCTGGTGGCGGGTGTCCTGGTGCTGATGTTGAAGGCGCTGCCGGCCCATGGCGGCGCCGCGTTTTCGCTGCACACGCTCTTCCCGGTCGCGTCGTGGCGCCGCGTGCTCGCCGACCGGGCGAGCGCCGGATACACGCTCGGCTACATGGCTCACTGCCTCGAGCTTTTCGGCTCGCGCGCCTGGATGGTCGCGTTCCTTGCCTTTTCCGCCG
Source organism: Burkholderiales bacterium (assembly GCA_035699685.1). Classification (GTDB taxonomy): domain Bacteria; phylum Pseudomonadota; class Gammaproteobacteria; order Burkholderiales; family SG8-39; genus SCGC-AG-212-J23. Next base: position 8,043 of record DASSPL010000368.1, read on the forward strand.
GCTTCGGCAACGCGTTTCCATGGCCTGCGGCGGCCATCGCCGCGGTGGTGAACCTGCTGGCGGTGCCGGCCTCCATCCTCGGCAACGAGGTGGCGCTGCGCATCGGCCGCCGGCGCTGGATCCTGCTGGTCATGGCGGCTTCGGGCTCGAGCGGTATCCTGCTCGGCGCCGCCGCGCCATGGTATTGGGCAGTCGTGATCGCCCTGCTGATCGTCTATTCGATGCTGGTGATGGCGGAGTCGGGCACCCTTACCGCCGGGCTGGTGGCGGCCGCCCCGGCGGAATTGCGCGGCGCGGCGATGGGCCTTTATTCGCTGCTCGGCTTCGGCGGCGGGCTGCTCGGCCCGGTGGTCTTCGGGGCGGCGCTCGACCTCGCGGGCGGCGCCGGCTCGCGCACGGCGTGGGTGATCGCGTACGCGGCCATAGGCGCAGGATGTCTGGCGGCGCCAATCGTGGCTAGAATCGGCTCACAACCCGCGCCACGCTAGGAGGAGGAGACATGGAGCGCATCTGGCTGAAGAGCTATCCCCAAGGCGTGCCCCCTGAGATCGACACGCGCCAGTTCGGCTCGCTGGTCGAGCTCTTCGAGAAGAGCATCCGCGACTACGGCGATCGTCCCGCCTTCACCAACATGGGGAAGACGATCAACTTCTCCGAGCTCGACGCCCACGCGCGTAATTTCGGCGCCTGGCTGCAGTCGAAGGGGCTGGCGAAGGGCGCCCGCGTCGCGATCATGATGCCGAACTGCCTGCAGTACCCGATCGCGATGTTCGGCACGCTGCGCGCCGGCTGCGTGGTGGTGAACGTCAACCCGCTCTACACCGCGCGCGAGCTCGAGCACCAGGTCAACGACTCGGGCGCGGAAGTGATCGTCATCCTCGAGAACTTCGCCTCGGTGCTGCAGCAGGTGCGCTCGCGCACGCCGCTCAAGCACGTGGTGATCACCTCGCTCGGCGAGATGCTCGGCCTCAAGGGCCACATCGTGAACCTGGTGGTGCGCAAGGTGAAGAAGATGGTGCCGGCGTACGACCTGCCGGGCGCGATCACCTTCAAGCAGGCGCTCGCCGACGGCGCCGGCGGCAAGCTGACCACGCCGCCCATCGGCCACGACGACCTCGCCTTCCTGCAGTACACCGGAGGCACGACCGGCGTGTCGAAGGGCGCGATGCTCCTGCACCGCAACGTCATCGCCGCGCTGCTGCAGTACAAGGCGTGGCTCGAGCCGGCGGTGAAGGGAGAGCGGCCGGTGATCGTCACCGCGCTGCCGCTCTATCACATCTTCTCGCTCACGGTGAACTGCCTGAACATGATGGTGGTCGGCGGCGAGAACATCCTCATCACCAACCCGCGCGACATCCCGGGGTTCGTGAAGGAGCTCGCGAAGCACAAGTACACCATCATCAGCGGCGTCAACACGCTGTTCAACGCGCTGCTCAACCATCCCGACTTTGCCAAGCTCGACTTCTCCAGCCTGAAGCTCGCGGTCGGCGGCGGCATGGCGGTGCAGAAGGCGGTCGCCGAGCGCTGGAAGCAGGTCACAGGCAGCACGCTGATCGAGGGCTACGGCCTCACCGAGACCGCGCCCGCGGCGACGGCGAATCCGCTGGATCTCAAGGAGTACTCGGGCTCGATCGGCGTGCCGATGCCCTCCACCGAGGTCGAGCTGCGCGACGACAACGACCGGCCGGTGGCGCTCGGCGAGCCGGGCGAGATCTGCATCCGCGGCCCGCAGGTGATGGCCGGCTACTGGCAGCGGCCGGAGGAGAGCGCCAAGGTGCTCGGCGCCGACGGCTACCTGCACACCGGCGACATCGGCATCATGGACGACAAGGGCTTCATCCGCATCGTCGACCGCAAGAAGGACATGATCATCGTCTCGGGATTCAAGGTGTTCCCGAACGAGATCGAGCAGGTGGTCGCCATGCACCCGGGGGTGCTCGAGTGCGCGGTGGTCGGCGTGCCCGACGCGCATTCCGGCGAGGTGCCCAAGGTCTACGTGGTGAAGAAGGACCCGCAGCTCACCGAGCAGGACGTGCTCGAGCACTGCAAGCGCGAGCTGACGGGCTACAAGCGGCCGAAATCGGTCGAGTTCCGCGCCGACCTGCCGAAGACCAACGTCGGCAAGATCCTGCGCCGCGCGCTGCGCGAGGAAAAGAAAGCCGCGTAGAAAGTATGTCCGTCGTCCCCGCGAAGGCGGGGACCCATTTTCTTTTTACTTGGGCCCCCGCCTTCGCGGGGGCGACGATCAGCGCTTTTCCACTGGTTTTAAAAGCAGCCGCCGCGCGCCGGCCGCTTCGAGCTTCTTCCGCTCGGTGATCATCGGCACGTAGTCGCCGCGGGCCCAGCGCTCGGCGAACGAGCGGTAGTGCGCGGACAGCGGATTGCCCGACTGCCCGCCGGGATGGATGAACACCGAGGCTTCCGGGTCGGCGAGGTCGTAGATCGCGCGGAAGCTCGCCGCGTGGCGGTTGGCGTACGGCTCGGCCTCGTCGCCGAAATCCATGCGCCCGACGTTCACGGTGTAGGTGTCGCCGCCGGTCGGGACGCGGATGTCGAAGAAGGGATGCAGCGCGGTGCGCGAGAGCGGCCGGTGGCGCAGCCGCGCCTCGTGCGCCTCGCCCCAGCGCCAGCGCCCCGGGTCGTCGCCGTAGCGTTTCCTGAGATCCGCCAGCGCCTTCTCCAGCGAATCGCTCAGCAGGTCGTCGCAGCTCTCGAGGGCCCTGGTGCGCACGTCATCGCACCAGTGGCTCTGGTCCCTCAGCACGCTCGTCGTGAACGCGGCGCGCTCGCTCCACGCTCCGCGGAATGCGGTGCCGAGCTCATCGGCATAGAGCGCGCGCGAGAACTGCCGCCACCACGCCGCGAAAATCAGCGGCTCGGCGCGCTGCGCATCCATGGTGCCGTCCCAGGCTGCCAGCCACTTCAGGGCCTGCCCGGCCTCAGCGCTCGCGCCCTGGATGGCGACCATGCGCGGCAGCAGCTCGCGCACCGGCAGCGAGACGACGTCCACCTGCATGCGGCCGAAGGTCTGGCGGCTGTGGACGCGCGTCGCGTCCAGCAGCTGCTGAATTCGATCAGCGCGATAAGGCGGCTGCCACTCGGTGGTGATCTGGTGGCGATATCCCGGCGGCACGATCTTGTGGTTCGCGGTGACGATGGTCCCGGCCGCAGGATTGAACGCGCGCGGCAGCTCGGCGAAGGGAATGAAGCCCGTCCAGTCGTAGCGCGCGTCCCAGCCCGGCGCCGGCGCGAGGCCGCGCAGGCGGTTCTCCGGCCTGCGGACCGGGATCCGCCCGGGCGCGATGAAGCCGATGTTGCCGTCGACGTCGGCGTAGCTGAGGTTCTGCTGGGGGACGTGGAAGTCCCGCAGACCGTCGACGAATTCATCCCAGTTCCGGGCGCGCGGCAGCTTGAACAGGGCGGCGAATGAAGTGTCGTCGTCCGCGAGCGCGGTCCACGCGAAGGCGAGCGCGTGGCCGCGCGGCAGGGCGTCCAGCGCGCTCGGCAGCACGTCGGAGATGATCGGGCCGTGGCGCGAGGTGCGGATGACGATGGGCTCGTCTTCCGCGCCCTTCACCTTGATTTTTTCGCTGCGGATCTGGAACGGCGCCGGCCCATCGGGCGTGAGATAGCGTCCCGCGTGGTCGATCTTTTCCATGAACAGGTCCTGCACGTCCGGGCCGGTGTTCGTCGCGCCCCACGCGATGCGCTCGTTGCGGCCGAGGATGATCCCCGGGACGCCGGGCAGCGTGGCGCCGATGGCGTTCAGGCCGGGGGCGTGCAGGTGCGCGAAGTACCAGATCGCCGGGGCGGTGAGGCCGAGGTGCGGATCATTGGCGAGCAAAGGCTTGCCGCCCGCGCTGCGCGCGCCCGAGACGATCCAGCTGTTCGATGCGCCTGTCATTCCTCCCACAGAGGAAACCTGCGGAGGCTCCTTTTCCAGATCGCCGTAGAGCTCGCGCAGATCCGGAAGCTCGATCGGCGCGTCGCCCGGGTATGGCGGAAGGAGCTCCTGGATTCTGGGAGTGGACAGGCGGCGTGCCAGCTGCAGCCGCAGCAGCTCGCTGCGCCAGTTGCCGCCGAGGTCCCACGCCATCATCTTCGCCCACGACGCCGAGTCGACTTCGCTCCACGGCTCCGGAGTGACGTTGAGCAGCCAGAACTCCGGCGGCAGTACCGGCTTGCTCGCGAGGAACGCATTCACGCCGGCGGCGTAGGCCGCCAGAAGGTTCTTCGTCTGGGCGTCGAGGTGACCCAGGCTCGCTTCCGCGGCGCGCCGGATGCCGAGCGTGCGCAGGAAGCGATCGCCTTCAAATGCCGGACGGCCGAGGACCTCTGCCATGCGCCCCGCGGCGATGCGCCGGTGCATCTCCATCTGCCAGAGGCGGTCCTGCGCGTGCACGAACCCGAGCGCGAACTGCGCGTCGGCTTCCGACGCGGCAAAGATGTGCGGGATGCCTTCGGCGTCGCGCAGCACCTCCACGGCGGCCGAAAGGCCCGCGACCTCCATTTCTCCCGACGTCTTTGGGAGGGACAGCCGCAGGTATCCAAAGGCACCCAGGAGGAGGGCCAGGAAGATCACGCCTGCCGTGAGAAACGCCCGGAACGCTTTCTGCCGCACCGCGTCAATTCTGCTATAAGCAAGGACTTAGATGCTCTACAGCCTATACGAAGCGCAGCACATGGCCCTCGCGCCAATGCGGTTTTGGGCGGAGTGGACGCGAGGCATGTTCGGGCACCCGTTCAGCCCGCTCGCGCACTGGCCGCTCTCGCGACGGGTGGCCGCCTCGAGCGACCTGTTCCTGCGCGTCACCGAGCGCTACGAGAAACCCGAGTGGCAGCTCGACGGCGTCGAGGTCGAGGTCGCCCAGCACAAGCCGTTCTGCAATCTGGTGCATTTCAAGCAGGCCGCGGCGAAGAAGCACAAGGTGCTGGTGGTGGCGCCGCTGTCGGGGCATCACGCGACGCTGCTGCGCGACACCGTGCGCTCGCTCCTTGCCGAGCACGACGTCTGGATCACCGACTGGATCAACGCGCGCCTCGTGCCGCTGACCGACGGGCCGTTCCACCTCGACGACTACGTCGATTACGTGCGCGACTGGATCAAGCTTCTGTCGCCGGACCTGCATGTCATCTCGGTGTGCCAGCCGACGGTGCCGGTGCTCGCCGCGATCGCCCTCATGGCCGCCAGGGGCGAGGCGCAGCCGCGCACCATGGTGATGATGGGCGGGCCGATCGACGCACGGCGCAGCCCGACGGCGGTCAACAACCTCGCCCGCAAGAAGCCGTTCTCGTGGTTCAGGCACAACGTTGTCCATCGCGTGCCGCCCAAGTATCCCGGCTACATGCGCTGGGTCTATCCAGGTTTCCTCCAGCACATGGGCTTCGTGGCGATGAATCCGGACCGCCACCTGAACGCGCATTGGGAATATTTCAACCACCTGCTCGAGGGCGACGGCGAATCGGCCGAGGCGCACCGGCGCTTCTACGACGAGTACAACGCCGTGCTCGACCTGCCGGCCGAGTACTACCTCGACACGGTGAAGACCGTCTTCCAGGAGTTCGCGCTGCCCAAGGGGCGGATGTTCGTGCGCGGCGAGCTGGTGCGGCCGCAGGCGATCCGCGAGGCCGCGCTACTCAGCATCGAGGGCGAGCTCGACGACATCTCCGGCAACGGCCAGACCGAGGCGGCGCACGCCCTGTGCCTCAACATCCCGCGCGAGCGCCGCGCGCATTTCGTCGCCAAGGGCGTCGGCCACTACGGCATCTTCTCCGGCAGGCGCTGGCGCGAGGTCGTCTTCCCGCAGGTGCGGGAATTCATCGCCAAGCACGGCTGAAGCTCAGAGCTCGTAGCGCGAGCCCTCCTGCCCGAGCACCGCGCGCTCGACCGTCTGCCTCTGCAGCTGCGGCGCGAACAGCTCGATGAACTCGTAGGCGTAGCGCCGCAGGTAGGCGTTGCGCTTGATGCCCAGGCGCGTGGTGCTCGACTCGAAAAGGTGGCTCGCATCGATGGCGCGCAGGTTGATGTCGCGCTTCGGATCGAACGCCATCTTGGCGAGGATGCCGATGCCCAGGCCGAGCTCCACATAGGTCTTGATCACGTCGGAATCCTGCGCCGACAGCACCACGTGGGGCGTGAGGCCGCGGTTCTCGAATGCCTTCTGCACCAGGGAGCGGTTGGCGAACGCGAAGTCGTACGTGACGATCGGATGCTCGGCGATGCGCTCGAGCGTAAGCGCGCCCTTCAGCAGGGGATGCCTGGGCGGCACGACGACTACCCGGTTCCACGAGTACACCGGCAGCGAGACGAGCTCGGGGCGCTGCGAAATCATCTCGGTGGCGACGCCCATGTCCGCCTCGCCGGCCAGCACCTGCTCGCAGATCTGCGTCGGATTGCCCTGGTGCAGGACGAGCTCGACCTTCGGGTACTTGCGCTTGAACGCCGCCACGGCCTTGGGCAGCGCGTAGCGCGCCTGCGTGTGGGTGGCGGCGACGGTGAGGGTGCCGAGCTGGTCGTTGGCATATTCCTCGCCCGCCCGGCGCAGGTTCTGCGCCTCGGACAGGATGCGCTCGGCGATCGCCACTACCGCCTTGCCGGGCTCGGTGATGGCCACCAGGCGCTTGCCGTGCCGGACAAAGACCTGGATGCCGAGCTCGTGCTCGAGCGCGCGGATCTGCTTGGAAACCCCGGGCTGCGAGGTATGCAGGGCCTCGGCGGCCTCGGAGACGTTCATCCCCCGGCGCACGACCTCGGTCAGGTATTTGAGCTGCTGTAGCTTCATGCCTTAAACGCATAACATGCTAACACAATAGTCTTTGTAGGCATAAGCGGGGCCCCGAGAATGGCGAGGCCGGCATGTACACCTACGACGATATCGACCAGCGCCTGGTCGACGAGCGGGTAGAGCAGTTCCGCGACCAGACGCAGCGCTTCCTCGACGGCAAGCTGTCCGAGGAGGAGTTCCGCGCGTTGCGCCTGCGCAACGGCCTGTACATCCAGCGCTATGCGCCCATGCTGCGCATCGCCGTCCCCTACGGCCTGCTCTCCAGCCGCCAGCTGAGGAAGCTCGCCGACATTGCGCGCCGCTACGACCGCGGCTACGGCCACTTCTCGACGCGCCAGAACCTGCAGCTCAACTGGCCGAAGCTGCACCAGGTGCCGGACATCCTCGCCGAGCTGGCGGAAGTGCAGATGCACGCCATCCAGACCTCCGGCAACTGCGTGCGGAACGTCACCACCGATCAGTTCGCCGGAGTCGCGCCCGACGAGATCGTCGACTCTTTCGTCTGGTGCGAGCTGATCCGGCAGTGGTCGACGTTCAATGCCGAGTTCAGCTACCTGCCGCGCAAGTTCAAGATCGCGGTCAACGGCGCGGAGAACGACCGTGCCGCCACCTACGTGCACGACATCGGCCTGCATGCGCTGCGCAAGGACGGCGAGATCGGCTTCAGGGTGATCGTCGGCGGCGGCCTCGGCCGCACGCCGCTCATCGGCCAGGTGATCCGCGAGTTCCTGCCGTGGCAGCACCTGCTCTCCTACCTGGACGCGATCCTGCGCACCTACAACCGCTACGGCCGGCGCGACAACATCCACAAGGCGCGCATCAAGATCCTGCTCAAGGAGTGGGGCATCGAGCGCTTCCGCAGCGAAGTCGAGGCCGAGTGGCAGCACCTCAAGGACGGCCCGTCGACCGTGAAGGCGGAGGACATCCGGCGCATCGAGGGCCGGTTTACCCGCCCCCAATACGAACACCTGAGCGCAACTCCTATTGTGTATTCGGCCCCCGGCTTCGATGCCTGGCGCAAGCGCAACGTCCACCCGCACAAGGTGCCGGGTTACTGCGCGGTGACGCTGTCGCTCAAGAAGACGGGCGTGCCGCCGGGCGATGTGACGTCCGACCAGATGGAATCGGTCGCGCGCCTCGCCGACAACTACTCGTTCGGCGAGCTGCGCATCACTCACGAGCAGAACCTGGTGCTCGCCGACGTGCGCCAGGACGAGCTGCCGGAGCTCTGGCGCGAGGCGCGCAACATCGGCCTCGCCACGCCGAACATCGGACTCGCCACCAACATCATCGCCTGCCCCGGCGGCGACTTCTGCGCGCTGGCGAACGCCAAGTCGATCCCGGTCGCCGAGGCGATCCAGCAGCAGTTCGATGACCTGGACTTTCTCTTCGACATCGGCGAGATCGACATCAACATCTCGGGCTGCATGAACGCCTGCGGCCACCACCACGTCGGCCACATCGGCATCCTCGGCGTCGATAAGCACGGCGAGGAGTGGTACCAGGTCGAGATCGGCGGCAATCAAGGGGAAACGCGGCCGGGCGCCAAGGCCTCCTTGGGAAAAGTGTTGGGCCCCTCGTTCGCTCGCGCCGAAGTCCCTGCGGTGGTGGAGAAGCTCATCGATTGCTATCTCGCTCATCGCGACAGCGATGCCGAGCGCTTCATCGACGTCGTGCACAGGGTCGGCGTCGAGCCCTTCAAGGAAAGCGTTTATGCCCAGTCTCATCAAAGGCCGGCAGGTCGCGACCGCCAACCCGCCCTCGCCTGAGGGTCGGGTGCTGCGCCTGGAGCCGGCCGACGACCCGGCGCAGATCGCGGCCGCGCTCGAAGGCGCCGCGCGCGTCGAGGTGCACTTCCCGAAGTTCGGCGACGGCCGCGGCTTCTCGCTCGGTCGGCTCCTGCGCGAGCGCTACGGCTACAAGGGCGAGCTGCGCGCGGTCGGCCACATCACGCGCGACCATCTGCTCTACCTCGAGCGCTGCGGGTTCGACGCCTTCGAGCTGCGCGACGGCGAGGACCCCCAGGAGGCGCTCGACGGCTTCAAGGTGTTCAGCGTCAGCTACCAGTGAGCGGGACCGTCTACCTCGTCGGCGCCGGGCCGGGCGCAGCCGACCTCCTCACGCTGCGGGCGGCCCGGCTGCTCGGCGAGGCCGGGATCGTGTTTCATGACGCCCTGGTGCCGTCCGACGTCCTCTCCCTGATCAGGGGAGAGAAGGTCGCGGTAGGCAAGCGCTGCGGCCGGCATTCGACCGCGCAGCGGTTCATCAACAAGCGCCTGGCCGACGCGGCGCGAGCTCACCCGGTTGTGGTGCGGCTGAAAGGCGGCGATCCGATGCTCTTCGGTCGCGCGCACGAAGAAATCAGCTACCTGAGGTCGCAGGGCATCCGCGTGGAAGTGGTTCCCGGCGTGACGGCCGCGCTCGCCGCAAGCGCGGACCTCGCGATTTCACTGACGCAACGCGGCCTGGCGCGCACCGTGGTGTTCGCGACGCCGCGCGCCGCGCCAGGCGAAGCGCCCAACGAGTGGATCGGCTCGGTGCTGGCGGCGGATACCGCGGCGATCTACATGGGCGCCGGCGATGCCGCCGCGATTTCCGGGGGCTTGATCGACGCGGGTAAACCGCCGGGCACGCCGGTCGCGGTGATCGAGAATGCGTCGCGCCGGGACGCGCGCACGCGCTACGGCACGCTGCGCGAGCTGCCGGCGCTCGCCGCGCAGCTCGGCCAGGGCCCGGCCGTCATCCTGCTCGGAGAGGTGCTGGCTGAAGCGTCGGCCGCCGCGCGGCGAGCCACACCGCGTAGAGCGCAAGCACGATAAACCAGACGAGCGACCAGCCGGCGATCGACAGGCCGAGGAACGTCCAGTCGACCACGGCGCACTCGCCGGTGCCGTAGAAGAGCTTCTCCAGCGTCCGCGACAGCGGAAAATTTTCCAGCATGAAGAACAGGTCCGGCCCGCACTGCGGCACCTTGTCGGGCGGCAGGTGCTGCAGCCAGACCTGGCGCGTTGCCGCCGCGGCGCCACCCAGGGCGAAAAGCGCGATCAGCGACGAATAGATGATCGCCCCCCGGCGCCGGGGACCATGGATCGCAGCGAGGACGAAGAGCCCCAGTACGATGTAGAAGAAGCCGCGCTGGACCATGCAGAGCGGGCAGGGCTGCAGACCCTGCACGTACTGCAGGTAGTACGCGAAGCCCAGAAGTCCCAGACATACGGCGGCGCCAAGCGCCGCCCCCTGGCGATAGGAGGTTTGGAGGAAACTCATGCTGTCAAAACCGTTCTCGCTCCCATGATACGTGACGGTCCCGCCTGCGCCGGCGCGGGTTCTTGACAGATTCTCAAACACCGCGGCTGGAGCGCCCGGTCCCGGCCCCGTAACATGCGGCCACCAAGGGGGATAGCGGATGCTTCTGGCCGGCAGGGATGCACGCAGCACGCGGTCGCCCGCTCCGGCAGGCTCGCCGGAGCACGCCGACGCGTCCCGCGCCGAGCTTCGCATCCTGGTCGTCGACGACGAGCGTGATGCCGTCCTCACGCTCGTCGCGCTGCTGCGCGACGAAGGCTACGACGCGCGGGGCGCCTACCGCGGCAAGGAGGTCCTCGACCTGATCCGCGATTTCGCCCCGCATGCCGTGCTGCTCGACATCGGCATGCCGGACCTGAACGGCTACGAGGTCGCGCGGCAGATCCGGCAAAGATGGGGCAGCGTGGCGCCGCTGCTCATCGCGGTGACCGGCTGGAAGCAGTCCTCCGACAAGATGCTGGCGACGATGGCCGGCTTCGACCATCACGTCGCCAAGCCGTACGACCCGCAGGTACTGCTGTCGCTGCTCGCGCCGCTGCGCAGTTCGCCGCCCTAGACCGCGGGCAGGATTTTCCCGCGGGCCTCGCCGAATCCGATCGTCGCGCAGCCGTCGCGCGCGCAACGCCCCCGCTGGATCACCTCGTCGCCATCTTCGAGAAACGAGCGCGAATCGCCGCCCGGCAGGGTGATCGGATTCTTCCCCGCCAGCGTGAGCTCCATCATCGAGCCGAACGCGTCCGGCGTTGCGCCCGAAAGGGTCCCCGAGCCGAGAAGGTCGCCCGGCTGCAGGTTGCAGCCGTTCGAAGTCTGGTGCGCCACGATCTGCGCCAGCGTCCAGTACGAATCGCGGAAGCTCGAGCGCGACAGGCGCGCCTGCGATTTCGAGGTTTTCAGGTGCATCTCCAGCTGGATATCGAAGCCGCCTTCGGCCTGGTCGTTCTCGTCGAAGAGATACGGCAGCGGCTTGGGGTCGTCGGGGGCGCGCGGGAACGCAGGGCAGCGGTACGGCTCGAGCGCATCCATCGTCACCACCCACGGTGATACGGTGCTGGCGAAGCTCTTGGCGAGGAACGGCCCGAGCGGCTGGTATTCCCAGCCCTGGATGTCGCGCGCCGACCAGTCGTTCAGCAGCACCACGCCGAAGACGTGCTCGAGTGCCTGGCCGACCGGGATCGGCTGCCCGAGGCGGTTGCCGCGGCCGGCGATGAAGCCGAGCTCGGCCTCGTAGTCGAGCCGCCGGCTCGGAGCAACGACCGGCGCCGCGGCATCGGGCGGCTTCACCTGGCCCCTCGGCCGGCGCACCGCGGTGCCGGAGATGACGATCGACGAGCCGCGGCCGTGATAGCCGATCGGCACCCACTTGTAATTCGGCAGCAGCGGGTTGTCCGGCCGCAGCATCTTGCCCATGTTCGAGGCGTGGTGGATGCCGGTGAAGAAGTCGCTGTAGTCGCCCACCGCCACCGGCAGGAGGAGCTCCGCTTGCTTCATGGGCACGAGGCTCTTCTGCAGCCGCTTCCATTTCGGGTTCCTGGCTGACAGCGCGCTGGAGGCCGCGCGGCGGATCTTGCGCGCCGCGCTCCTGCCCTGCGCCGCCAAGGCGTTCAGCGTCGGCCCGCTCTCGACGCCCAGCGCAGCCAGGTCCAGTATCTGGTCGCCGATGGCGATGCCGCCGCGCGGCGCCTCGCGCCGCCCCCTGCGGCGGAAGATGCCGAAAGGAAGGTTCTGGATCGGAAAGTCGGTTTCGGGAGAATCAGCGGACTCGACCCAGCTGCGAAGGGCCGGGTCGTGCGTGGCGTCGAGCTTCATCGCTGGCGTTTTCCGCCGAAGGACTTGCGAAATCCTTCCCACACCCGGTCGTAGTCCTTCTGCAGCTCGCGCGCGGCGAGCGCGAACTTCGTGGGCTGGAAGACGTAGCGCGACTCCCACATGAAGGCGAGGCCGCCCTCGAGCTTGTGGGGCTCGAGCTGCGCGCTGCTCGCCTTGTCGAAGGTGGCGACGTCGGGGCCGTGCGCCGACATGCAGTTGTGGATCGAGACGCCGCCGGGCAGGAACCCTTCGGCCTTGGCGTCGTACGCACCGTGGATCAGGCCCATCAGCTCGCTCATCACGTTGCGGTGGAACCAGGGCGGGCGGAAGGTGTCCTCGGCCACCATCCAGCGCGGCGGGAAGACGACGAAATCGCAGTTCGCCACGCCCGGCTGGCCCGAGGGGGATGTGAGCACGGTGAAGATCGACGGATCGGGATGGTCGAAGCTCACGGTGTTGATCGCCATGAAGCGCGCGAGCTCGTATTTGTAGGGCACATAGTCGCCGTGCCATGCCACGACGTCGAGCGGCGAATGCTCGAGCGTGGTTGCCCACAGGCCGCCCATGAACTTGACGACCAGCTCGCACCTGCCGCTCTCCTCGAACGCGGCCACCGGGGCCTGGAAGTCGCGCGTCTGCGCGAGGCCCTGGGAGCCCAAGGGGCCGAGCTCCGGCAGCCGGAACGCGGGACCATAGTTCTCGCACACGTATCCGCGACCCTCGCCGTCAGGCAGCGCGACGCTGAACTTCATGCCGCGTGGCACCACGCCGATCTCGCCGGGCTTGAGCTCCAGCCGGCCGAGCTCGGTGAACAGCGCGATCGCGCCGCTCTGCGGGATGAACATCAGCTCGCCATCGGCGCAGTAGAAGTAGCGCCGCGCCATCGAGCGGTTGGCGCGGTAGATGTGCACGGCTATCCCCTGCTGCGACGCGGGCGAGCCGGAGCCGGCGAGCGTGGCGAGCCCGTCGATGAAGTCGGCCGCCTTCCTGGGCATCTCGAACGGGCTCCAGCGCAGCCGGTTGGGCGGCGTCTCGACCTCGTCGAACGGGCCGGAGCGCACCAGGCCCTGCGCGATGCGCCGGTACGGTCCGTGGCCGGCCGAGGGACGCATGCGGTACATCCACGTGCTCTGGTTCTCCGCGCGAGGCGCCGTGAAGGCGGTGCCGGACAGCACCTCCGCGTACAGGCCGAAGGGCGCGCGCTGCGGCGCGTTGCGTCCTACCGGCAGCGCGCCTTTCACCGCCTCGCTCGAGAACGTGTTGCCGAAGCCAGTCTGATAGGTAACTTTCGTGTTCACGCTCATGTCCATGGGCCTATTTTCTGGCAAAGTTGGCCCTCCCGGGAGGAACCCATGTCAATGAAATGCCTCATCGCCGCCGCGGCGGCCTTCGGCCTGTGCGCCTCCGGCGCTCAGGCGCAGCAGAAACACGAGATGAAGCTCGCCTACTTCGTGGGCGACCAGCACGCCATGTCGCAGTGGCTGATCAAGTGGTCGGAGGGGCTCGAGAAGAGCTCCGGCGGCCGCATCGCCGTCAAGCGCTTCCCCAGCGCCCAGATGGGGCCGACGCCCGCGCACTATGACTTCGCGCGCACCGGCCAGGCCGACGTGTCGTGGTTCCTGCACGGCGGCACGCCGGGGCGCTTCCCGCTCACGGAGATCATCAACCTGCCGTTCATGGTGGGCAGCTCCGAGATCGGCACCAAGGTGCTGAACGATTCCGAGCTGCGCTCCAAGTACCTCGACGCCGAGCACAAGGGCATCAAGGTGCTGATGCTCTTCACGCACCAGCCCGGCGGGCCGCACACCACCAAGAAAGCGATCCGCAACCTCGACGACTTCAAGGGGCTGCGGCTGCGCTTCGCCTCGCCGACGGTGCGCGACCTGGTCGCCGCGCTCGGCGCGACGCCGGTCGGCGTGCCGCCGACCGAGATCGCCGAGCAGCTCTCCAAGGGCACCATCGACGGCGCTTTCATGGACTACGGCGGCGTCGGCATCGCCTTCAAGCTCGGCGGCACCATCAAGTACTCGACCGAGCTCTACGCCTACGTGACGAGCTTCGGCCTCGGCATGAACGAGGACTTCTGGAACCGGCTGCCGGCGGACTTGAAGAAGATCGTCACCGCTTCGGTCACCGGCAAGGAGAAAGAAGTCGGCGAGGGCTGGGACGCGCTCGACGTGCCCGGCAAGAAAGCGGTGATCGACGGCGGCGCCGAGGCGATCCGCTTCCCGCCGGCCGAGATGCAGAAGGTGCGCAAGATCGGCGCCGACGTCTCCGAGGCGAAGCTGAAGGAGTACGAGTCGAAGGGCATGCCGGCGCGGCAGGTCCACAACATGATGCGCAGCCTGTCCGAGAAGCACAGCAAGACCTCGAAGAACTTCTGGAACTGAAGCGCTGGCGTAGGTTCGTCGCCACGGCCTGCGGCGCCACCGCAGGCCTGTTCCTCCTCGCAATGATGCTGCTGACGGTTGCGGACGTCGTGCTGCGCGCGACGACCAACCGACCGATCCGCGGCATGCTCGAGATCGTCGAGCTGCTGCTCGCCTGCACGTTCTTCGTCGCGCTGCCCGCCGTCTTCCTGCGCGACGAGAACCTGGTGGTGGACGTCATCGACCCGGTGGCGCCGCGCTGGGTGCCCTTCCTCAAGCGCCTGGCCGAGGTGTTCGCCATCCCGGTGCTCGCCATCATGGCGTGGGAAGGCTGGAAGGCCGCCGCCGACACGCTGGTCTTCAACGACGTCACCTCCGACCTCGCCATCCACCGCATCCTGTACTGGGTGCCGGTGCTGTTCGGCCTCATCGGCTCGGCGATCGCCGCCGTGGTCATGGTTTTCAAGTCGGAACCATGACGACGGGCGTGATCGGCGCCCTCGGCGTGCTGCTCCTCCTCGCCATGATCTTCGCGCGCGTGCCGATCGCCATCGCGCTCGCCGCCAGCGGCTTTCTCGGCTACGCGGCCATCGACGGCTGGGCCACGGCGCTGAAGATGTTCGGACGCGTGCCGTTCACGCTGGCGAGCGCGTATTCGCTGTCCGT
>DASSPL010000369.1:0-6734 GCA_035699685.1 Burkholderiales bacterium
GACGACGGCGAGCAGCGCCTTGCCCCGCAGCCTGCCGAGCGGCGTCTCGAGCGCGGCGGCGCCGCGGGCGAGGGCGAGAGGCTTGCCGAGGAGGCCCAGCGGGCGCACCACGAGCACCGCGGCCATGACGATGAACTCGACGACCAGCGTGATCTTGGAATAGCCGAGCCCTATGCAGAACGCCTTGACCTCGCCGATGACGAGCGCCGCCAGGAACGCGCCGGGAATGGAGCCGAGGCCGCCGACCACGACGACGACGAAGGCATCCGAGATGGCGAACAGATCGACCTCGAGGCTCGCCGGGTCGCGCGGGATGGCGAGCGCGCCGCCGAGGCCGGCGAGCAGCCCGCCGAGCGCGAAAACGCCGGTGAAGAGCCACCGCTGGTTGACGCCGAGCGCCGCGGCCATGTCGCGGTCCTGCGTCGCCGCCCGCACGAGGATGCCCCAGCGCGTTCGCGTCAGCACGAAATGCAGCACGACGAATACCACCGGGCCGAGCGCGATCAGCAGCAGGTCGTACGTGGGAAAGCGGGAGCCGGCGATATCGATCGCGCCGGCGAAGCCGGGCGCGCGGGGGCCGAGCATGTCCTCGGGGCCCCACGCCCAGAGGGCGAAGTCGCGGATCAGCAGCACGAGCGCGAACGTGGCGAGCAGCTGCAAGAGCTCCGGCGCCTTGTAGACGCGGCGCAGCACCAGCATCTCGATCACCGCGGCCGCCGCCGCGACGGCGACGGCTGAAAGGACGACGCCGGCCCAGAAACCGGCCCGCGGCGCGAGCCACACGGCCAGGTACATGCCGAGCATGTAAAGCGAGCCGTGCGCGAAATTGACGATGCGGCTGACGCCGAAGATGAGCGACAGCCCGGCGGCGAGGAGGAAGAGCGAGCTGGCGCTCGCCAGCCCGTTCAGGAACTGCAGGAGGATCGCCGAGCCGGTCAATCCCTGCGCAGCTTGCGGATCTCTTCGTCGCTCGGCTGGAACTTCGCGCCGTCGGCGTAGCGCCAGTTCACCATCGCGCCGCGGCCGTCCTTCCTCGCCAGCTGGCCGACGAAGGCGCCCATGGTCGACTGGTTATCGATGGCGCGCCAGGTGATCGTGCCCCACGGGCTCGGCGTCTGCAGGCCCTTGAGCGCCGCCGCGAGCTTGTTCGCGTCGGTGGTGCCGGCCTTGCGGACGCCCTCGGCGACGGCGTACAGCGCCGTATATCCGACGATGGAGCCCAGGCGTGGATAGTCGTTCCAGCGCTTCTGGTAGGCGTCGAGGAAGCGCTTGTGTTCCGGGGTGTTGATCTCGTTCCACGGATAGCCGGTGACCCACCAGCCTTCGGGCGTCTCGTCCTTCAGCGGATCGAGATACTCCGGCTCGCCGCCGAGCAGGTTGAACACCGTGCGGCCGTTGAACAGGCCGCGCGTGTTGCCCTCGCGCACGAACTTCTGCAGGTCGGCGGCGAAGAGCGAGCTGAAGATCGCGTCGGGCTTGGCGTCGATCAGCGCCTGCACCACCGCCCCGGCGTCGATCTTGCCGAGCGGGGGCGCCTGCTCGCCGACGAACTCGACGTCCGGCTGGGCGGCCTTCAGCAGCCGCTTGAAGGACTCGGTGGCCGATTGCCCGTATTCGTAGTTCGGGTACACGATCGCCCAGCGCTTCTTGTTGAGCCTGGCCGCTTCCGGCACCAGCATCGCCACCTGCATGTAGGTCGAGGGGCGCAGCCGGAACGTGTAGCGGTTGCCGTTCTCCCAGACGATCTTGTCGGTGAGCGGCTCCGCCGCCATGAAGACGATGCGGCGCTGCTGCGCGAGGTTGGCGACCGCCAGGCCGACGTTGGACGCGAAGGTGCCCATGAGCACGTGCGAGCGTTCCCTCGAGATCAATTCCTCGGCGACCCGGACGGCATCGCCGGGTGTGCCGCCGTCGTCGCGCGACACGACCTCGAGCCTGCGGCCGTTGACGCCGCCCTTGGCGTTGATCTCCTCCAGCGCCAGCTCCCAGCCCTTCTTGTAGGGCTCGAGGAATGCGGGGAAGACCTTATAGCTGTTCAGCTCGCCGATCTTGATGTTCTGGGCGACTGCACCACCCGAGACCAGCAGCGCGAGGAATAGCAGTGCTCTCACTTGTCGCCCTCCACCTTGGCGCCTCGGTCCGGGCGAATCTTGTCGGTGCCGCCCGGAAAGGCGCGCCAGAACTCCCTGCGTATCAGGCTGACGATGGTCGCACTCTTGTTCAGGCCGTGATAGCGCGCCACGACCTCCAGCATCTCGAGGTCGCGGGGCGCGGCCGAAAACGTGCTGATCTTGGCCTTGCTCTTCGTCGCCATATACAAATCTTATATAAGACTTGTATACGCGGTCAAGCGGCCTTTCGCTGCGCCGGCGGCGGCAGCTGGCGCAGGCAGCGGCCGATCCACAGGGCGGTGAGCTTTTCCTGCACGCCGTTCTGCGCCAGGCGCTGGGCGAGGGCGGCGAAGTCCACCTGGTCGAGCGGCTGGTCCTGGTTGAAGCAGGAGAAGACGTAGGTCGTCTTGCCGCTGGCCGGGTCGACGTGCGGCTGCAGGCATTGCGCGCAGATCTCCTTCATCATGCACTGCATCGGCGAGTTGATGGAGCCGATGGCGACATGGTCCTTGCGCAGATGCGGCGCGAGCACGCCATGGCGCGCCAGGGCCACGGCGGCCATCATCCGGTCCGAGCCGATGGCGATGATGCGGTTGGCGGCGGAGAAGGGGATCGGCTGCGAGCCGAGCGCGCCGCTCGCATACGCCTGCATCGCCTGGACGATGTTGCCGACGAAGGTGCGGTCCTGCGCGCGTCGCGGCGGGAAGCCCGGCGCCTCGTCGCAGCACCAGATGACGACGTCGGAGGAGGCCTCGATGTCCTCGACGCGATAGCGGTCGCCGATCGTCTTGTAGCCGGCGAAGTAGATCACCCTGGAGCCGGCGGCGCGCAGCGCGCGGCCGATGGAGAAGAGCACCGCGTTGCCGAGCCCGCCTCCGGCCAGCACCACCGTTTCGCCAGCCGGGATCTCGGTTGGCGTCCCGGTCGGTCCCATCAGGACCACCGGCTCGCCCGGACGCAGGTAGGCCAGCAGGTCCGCAGAGCCGCCCATCTCGAGGGCGATGACGCTGATCAGGCCCCTGTCCTTGTCCACCCAGGCGCCGGTGAGGGCAAGGCCCTCCATGGCGAGCGTGGTGCCCGGGACGCGCAACGCCAGCGCCTCGAAGTTCTGCATGCGGTAGAACTGGCCGGGATGGAAGCGCCGCGCCGCGACCGGCGCGCGCAGCACCACTTCGACGATGCGCGGCGTGAGGCGCCGCACCTCGTGCACCACGGCGCGCAGGTCGCGGTTCAGGCGGGCGAGGAAGCGGACCGAGTCTTCCTCCGACGCGGACACCTTCGCCAGTATGCGGCTGACGACCGGGTACCCCTGCTTGGCGCTGCCCATGGCCTTCACCACGTTGCCGAAGTACGAGGGATGCAGGTCGCCGAAGAAGCTCATGAAGCGGCCGTCGTCGTACTTGTGCAGCAGGACGTCCGGCGTCTCCGGCTTCGAGGTATGGCGCTCGGGCCTGACCGGCGCGCCGTTCTCGTCGCAGGCGAGGAAATACTTGCCGTCGAGCTCGAGCGTCACGCCTTCTTCGCGCGCGAGCACGGTGTTGGGCTGCGTGCCGGCGGCGATCAGGACCGAGCGGGCGGGGAGCTGGATTTCCTTGCCCTCGGCGGAGAAGGTCACCGCGCGTGCATGGCCGAACTCGTCGATCTCGATGCGGCTCGGCGACAGGCCTTCGGCGAAGGTGATGCCTTCCTCGAGCGCCTTCTCCACTTCCTCGTGGTTGAGGGTATAGGAAGGACTGTCGACCAGGCGCCGGCGGTAGGCGATGGTCGCGCCGCCCCAGCTCTGCAAAAGCTGCAGCCTCTCTTCGGGCGGCGCCGTCCGCAGCGCCCGCGCGTGGGCGAGGAATTCCTTCGCGATGGCGCGCTCCTCGGCGTTCCACGCCGACGGCTCTTCGCCGAGCGCTTCGTAGCGGGTGAGGAACTTCTCCACCTGGATGGCGTAGTAGGCGAGCGACTCGGTCGCCGTGTCGATGGCGGTCAGGCCGCCGCCGATGACCACCACCGGCAGGCGGATCTGCAGGTTGGCGATCGATTCGCGCTTGGCGGCGCCGGTGAGCTGCAGCGCCATGAGGAAGTCGGAGGCCGCGCGCACGCCGCGCGCGAAGCCGTTCGGAATGTCCAGCACCGTGGGGCGGCCGGCCCCGGCGCAGAGCGCGATGTGGTCGAAGCCGTCGGCGAACGCCTCGTCGATGGTCAGCGTGCCGCCGAAGCGCACGCCGCCGAACATGGCGAACTCGCGGCGCCGCTCGAGGAGGAGCCGGATTATCTTGAGGAAGTTCTTGTCCCAGCGCACGGTGATGCCGTACTCGGCCACGCCGCCGAAGCCCGCCATCACGCGCTCGCCGAGCGGCTCGCGCAGCTGGGCAATGTCCCTTATGGGGGCAAACGCCGCCCGGTTGCCGAGCGGATCGACGCCGGACACGTTTGCATCGAGCGGCTCGATCTTCAGGCCGTCGATGCCGACGACGACGTGGCCGTCGTTCATCAGGTGGTGCGCGAGCGTGAAGCCGGCGGGCCCGAGGCCCACCACCAGCACGCGCTTTCCGCTCGGGTCTTTCGGATAGGGGCGGCGGACGTCGAACGGATTCCAGCGGGTAAGGAGCGAATAGATCTCGAAGCCCCACGGCAGCTCGAGCACGTCCTTCAGCGTGCGCGTCTCGGCCTGCGGGATGTCGACCGGATCCTGCTTCTGGTAGATGCAGGACTTCATGCAGTCGTTGCAGATGCGATGCCCCGTGGCCGCCATCATCGGGTTGTCGACGGCGATGATGCCGAGCGCGGCGAGCGGCTGGCCGCGCGCCTTCACCATGTGGAACTCGGAGATCTTCTCCTCGAGCGGGCAGCCGGCGAGCGGCACGCCGAACACCGTCTTGCGGAAGCCCTGGGCCGGCGCCTTCTCCCTCAAGCCCTTGGAGCAGGAGTCCTTGCCCTGCTCATGGCACCAGATGCAGTAGTTCGCCTCGTCGAGCGCGCCGGTGAGGTCGGTGCCCGCATCGGTCAGCGCGAAGCCATCGCGATGGCGCAGGTGCTCGAGGCGGTGCTCCGCGAAGCCGCGGCTCGTGTCCGTGCGGACCGGGACGAGGCGCATGAAGTCGAGCTTGTGCGGCGTCTTGAACAGCACGCCGTGCGCATGCTTCGCCTTGCCGGCGGGCGTGGTCGTGGCCCATGCCGCGTAGCGCGCGGCGAGCTCGAGCTCGTCGGCGTGCGCCGGCTCGTTCTGGAGCCAGGCGCTGATCCTCTGCGCGAATTCGAGCTCGGTGAACGCGCCGCCAAACAGCTTCCGCTCGGTGGCCGCGGGATCGAAGCCGTCGAGGCTCTTCACCTTGTGCAGGGCGCGGCGCTGCACGAACTGGCGCTTCACCGAATAGAGCGGCGCGAGCTCGTTGTGCCGCGCGGCGAGCGCCTGGGCCTCGCGCTCGATGTTGAAGAGGCGGGCGACGAAATCCTCGACGTGCGGCGCGAGCGCGATGAGCAGCTCGGACTCCTCGCGTGGAGCCGGCGGGCTTGCTCTGGCCGAAGCCAGCCGGTCGGCGAGCGCGCGGTCGGCTTCGCCGAGGTAAGCGGCGAAGGCGCGATCGACCTTGATCAGGCCATCGCGCTCGTACAGGTCGGGGAAGGTGATGCCGAAGCCAAGCTGCATGAGGTTAGAATTATCGCGGAAATTTTTCCTGCATTTTCATATTCCCAGGGAGCATCCGATGCAGATCAAGAACAGCGTATTCCTCGTCACCGGCGGCGCTTCGGGCCTCGGCGCGGCGACGGCGCGCATGGCGGCCGAGAACGGCGCCAAGGTGGTGATCGCCGATCTGCAGGCCGAGGCGGGCGAGAAGCTGGCGCGCGAGCTCGGCGGCCGCTTCGCGAAGTGCGACGTCTCCTCGGAGGCCGACGGCAAGGCGGCGGTGGCGCTCGCGACGAAGGATTTCGGCGGGCTGCACGTGCTGGTGAACTGCGCGGGCATCGCGCTCGCCGAGCGCACGCTCGGCAAGGAGATGCCGCACGATCTGGGCCGCTTCACCAAGGTGCTCACCGTGAACGTGGTGGGCACGTTCAACATGATCCGCCTCGCCGCCGACGCCATGGCAAAGGCCGGTCCGAACGCCTCGGGCGAGCGCGGCGTGATCGTCAACACCGCGTCGGTCGCCGCATTCGACGGCCAGATCGGGCAGGCGGCCTACTCGGCGTCCAAGGGCGGCATCGTCGGCATGACGCTGCCGATCGCGCGCGACCTTTCACGCAACGGCATCCGGGTCTGCACCATCGCGCCGGGCATCTTCGAGACGCCGCTGCTCGCCGCGCTGCCCAAGGAGGCGCAGGAATCGCTGGGCAAGCAGGTGCCGTTTCCTTCGCGCCTCGGCCGGCCGGCCGAATTCGCGCAGATGGTGAAGTCGATCGTCGAGATCGAGATGCTGAACGCCGAGACCATCCGCCTCGACGGCGCGATCCGGATGGCGCCTAAGTAACCGGCCTGAGCTCGCGCTGGTACATGCGCGAGCGCTCGACGTAGCCGCTGGCGATCTTGAGGAGGCCCGCGCGCTCCTCGGGCTTCAGCTCCCGCACCACCTTCCCGGGCGAACCCACCACCAGCACGCCGTCCGGGATCTCCTTGCCTTCGGTGATGAGCGAGTT
>DASSPL010000370.1:0-4218 GCA_035699685.1 Burkholderiales bacterium
CAGCTCGCGGCCGTCGAGCTGGATGTTGGCGTGCCAGCCGAACGGATGCACGCGCGCCACCACCTGGTCCATCACGTCGAAGCCGAGCATGCCGCCGTGCAGCGTCATGATGCGCACCGCGCACATGCCGGCCTTGGTGAGCCGGTCGAGCTCCGCGTCGCTGACCGTGGGCTTGACGACGGCCACGCCCTTGGCAGCCTTGCCGAGCTCCTTCATGGCGTTCACCGCGACCGTGTTGTCGTCGGCGTAGGCGTTGGCCTGCACCACGATCACGCGCTCGAGGCCAAGGCGCTTCTGGATCTCGCGGTAGTCCTTGACGGTGAAGTCGCCCGGCAGGAACGTGCCGGGAGCGCCGGGAATCTTCGTGTCGTAGAAATGCATGTGCGTATCGCACGCACCCTTGGGAACGCTGATTCTCACTTGCGCTTGCCTTTCTTCTTCGGTGCCGCGGGATTGGGTACCTCCTCGGCGGTGCAGAACACGCCGCCCTGGTGTGCTTCGGCGATCGGGTCCTTGCTGGGCGGCTCCTTAGCCAGGATTTCCTCCGCGTACGCCTCGCTGTCGTCCTGCGGCCGGTAGCCGAGGCGCTCGGCGTTCGCGTTGTCGTACCAGCGCCGCTTGTTGCCCGAGATGCCGTAGACGATCTCGAACTTGATGCCGGGCCGGTCGATGCCGATGGAGACGAGCTGCGCCAGGTCGCGCGGGCTGAACCAGATCGACAGCCGCCGCTTGTCGAGCGGCTTCGGCCCGACGTTGCCGATGCGCATCATGAATATCTCCATGCCGTACTTGTCGGCATACAGGCTGCCCAGCGCCTCGCCGAACACCTTCGACACGCCGTAGCGGCTGTCCGGCTTCGGGTACACCTTGTGGTCGATGGTCTGGTCGCGGCGGTAGAAGCCGACCGCGTGGTTGCTCGTCGGGAAGAGGATCCGCTTCACGCCGTTGCGGCGCGCCGCTTCGAAGACGTTGTAGCAGCCGATGATGTTCGACTTGAGGATCGCCTCCCACGGCCCTTCCACCGAGTAGCCGCCGAGATGCACGATGGCGTCGACGCCCTTCGTGATGCGCAGCGCGTCGGACATCTTCGAGATGTCCGCCTTCATGAATTTCTGTCCCTTGGGCGGCTTGAGCGGCCGCCGGTCGGAAAGCCGCAGCTTGTATTTGCCGGCGAGCTCGCGGCTGAGATGCGTTCCGACATCGCCGGTGGCACCGGTGATCAATACGGTCTTCACAGGACTCCCTCCACTAGTTCGTTGAATCGCGCCGGCCGCTCGAAGTACACCGAGTGTCCCGCCGCGGGCACGCGCACCGCGCGGCCCCTGGGCGCGAGCTTCGCCAGCGCCGGTCCCGCCGCCGGCGGGAAGACCCAGTCCTCGTCGCCGGTGATGAACAGCACCGGCATCGGCAGCTCCTTCAGCCGATCCGGCGACTGCGTGCGCTGCTCGAAGATGCGCTTGCGCACCTCTTCGCGAAAGGCACCGGGCGAGAGATCGGCAATCTGCCAGTAAAGGTGCGCGAGCGCCGGCTGCTCGCGCAGCATGCGCTCGCCCGCCGCCGGATGGGCGCCGAGCCGGTCGAGCCGGGCAAGCTCCTTCGGCGCGCGCTCCACCCATGCACGGATCTCGGCGTCGCCGAGCTGGTTGAAGTCGAGCCGACCGGAGGTCGAGGCCATCACCAGCGCCCGCACGCTCTGCGGATGTTCCAGCGCATACTCGAGGCAGGTCCAGCCGCCCATGGACTGTCCAACCAGGGTTACCTGGTCAAGCGCGAGTTCCTGAATAAGCGAGGCCAGATCGTCGGCGTAGGCATCGGGCGCGCGGCTGCCGGGAAACGGGCTCGACGGCGGGAAGCCGCGGTGCGCGAAAGCGACGCAGGTGTGGCGCGGCGAGAAGTGCGCGATCTGCTGCCACCAGGAGAGGTGGTTGCCGCCCAGGCCGTGCGCGAAGACGATGGCCGGCCCAACGCCCGTCACTTCGTAATGGATCTCGGCGTCGCCGCGCCGCAGCCTGCCCGAGCGCTTCATGGCTGCCGCGTCCAGTGCTCCGCGTTCACTGCGCCCTTCGGCGCCCTGCCCTTCACGATCTCGGCGGCCTGCGCCACGGTTTCCATCGACTGGTGCTCGATCGCCGGCAGCGTGAGCCCGGCGGCATGCGGCGTGGCGATCACGTCGGTGCGCGCCGCCAGCCGCGGCGTCGGCATCTGGTCGGGCGCGCGGCCCACGTCCATGGCGCAGCCGCCGAGGTGTCCCGCATCGAGCGCAGCTTCCAGGGCAGCCTCGTCCACCAGGTTGCCGCGAGAAACATTGATGAGATAGGCGCCCCGCTTCATCTTCTGTAAGGCACGGGAATCGATGAGATTCTCGGTCTCGGCGGTGGCGACGGCGAGCGGCACAACGTAGTCGGACTCGGCAAGGAGCCGGTCGAGCGGCACCTGCTCGACCTTCTGGTACGGGTCGTTGATCAGCACGCGCATGCCGAATGCCCGGGCGATGCGCACCACTTCCTTACCGATCGCGCCATAGCCGATCACGCCGAGCGTGCTGCCTTTGAGCTCGCGGCCCATGCGCGCCGGGGGAACCTTGTTCTGGTGGTAGAGCGTGGCTGAGTGCGTGATGCCGCGCGACAGGTCGATGAGGAAGCCGAACACCATCTCGGCCACCGAGGTGACGAAGCCGGCGCTCGCCTGGGTGACCAGCACGCCGGCCTTGCTGGCGGCGGCGACGTCGACGTTGCGAATGTCGATGGCGCAGCGCTGGAACGCCCTGAGGCGCGGCAGCCGCTGGAACAGTTCCGCCGGCGCGGGCGACTGGCGGTAGGACACGATCAGCTCGCAGTCCTCTGCGGCGCGGATCAGCGCCTCGCCTTCGAGCGGCGTCGCGCCTTCGTGCAGCTTTACCTCGCCCACCTCGCGCAACCCGGCCAGCGCGCGCTCGCCGTAGTAGAGCGCGCGCGCTTCCGGCGAATGGGTAAGCAGGATTCTCAAGCCAGAAAAATGGTGACTGTCACCAATTACCGGGTCAAGCGGCTTTCTTCTGCTCGGCGGCGAGCTTGCGGTAGCGGTCGAGCGAGCGCGTCAGGTGGCGGCGCATGGCCTCGCGCGCGGCCTTGGGGTCGCGGTCGGCGATGGCATCGTAGATGAGCCGGTGCTCTTCCTGGATGAGCGCGAGGTAGGTTCGCTGCCCGCCCATGCGGTCGGGCAGCCCGCTCACCGTGCGGCGCGGGATGAGGTGGCTGCCGATGAAGTGCAGGAAGCGCGGGAACTCCGGGTTGTGCGTCGCCTCGGCGATGGCGCGGTGGAAGGCGAGGTCCTCGTCGACCGCCGAGCGGTCCTCCTTCACCGCCTGCTCGATGCCCTCGAGCGCGGCGGCGATCGCCCTGACGTCGGGCTTCGACGCGCGCTCGGCGGCGATGCCGGCCGACTCGATCTCGACGCCCAGGCGCAGCTCCATCACGTTGAGCACGTCGTCGAGCGACTGCATGCGCTCGGGCTCGATGCGGAAAGGCGCGCGCTGCGGCTCGGCCGAGACGAAGGCGCCCACGCCCTGCCGGGTGATCACCAGCCCCTCGGCGCGCAGCGCGGCGACCGCCTCGCGCACCACGGTGCGCGAGACGCGAGCCGCGCGCGTCAGCTCCTGCTCCGTCGGCAGCCGCGAGCCGGGCGCGAGCCGGCCGCTCTTGATCTCGGCGGCGAGCTGCTCGAACAGGCGCCGCGACAGCTTGGCTTCGGACGCCAGGGGGCGGATGCGCATCGCTTGACGGCTAGTGATCTGGTTGTATGATGACTGATGAATCTTACCAGAGGAGGATTCATGTCATTCCGCCATTTCGCCGCGGCCGCGCTCGCCGCGTGCATCGCGCTTCCCGCGGGCGCGCAGCAGAAGCAGGTTCTCAAGGTGTCCGACGTGCACCCGCTCGGCTATCCGACGGTCGAGGCGCTGGTGCGCATGGGCGCGAAGCTGGAGAAGCAGACCAGCGGGCGCCTGACGTTCCAGATGTTTCCCGGCGGCCAGCTCGGCGCCGAGAAGGAGATGATCGAGCAGGCGCAGGTCGGCGCGCTGCACATCGCGCGCATCTCCACCGGCCCGATGGGCCCGGTGGTGGATGAATTGAACGTATTCAACATGCCGTTCGTGTTCCGCGACGAAGCGCACATGCGCAAGGTGATCGACGGCCCGATCGGCAAGGAGCTGCTCGACAAGCTCACCGCCAGCCCGGC
>DASSPL010000371.1:0-3140 GCA_035699685.1 Burkholderiales bacterium
GCACTGGACGTTGCGGCTGCAGGAGGAGCGCAGCCAGTCGGGCCGGCCCTTCTCCACCAGCTCGACGAATTCGTATTCACCCTTCGGCAGGCGTGCGCGGAACGTGTCCTTCTCGTCGGCCGAGTTGACGGTGATGGTGCAGACGGTCTTCTTCTGCGCGGGCGCGGCGAGGGCGCTGCTGCAGGCGAGGAAGCCGAGGAGGAGGAAGGCGAATGTAGCGCGGGACATCGAAGCGCACCGTTGAATGCTCGTCTTCGATTCTCGTCGTTGCGCCTCGAAAAGGCTGCCGGAAACCCGGACTCAGCGCGGTGGGATATGACCTACGTCGGCAATGCGGTGGGTCAACGGAAAGCAAGAAGCCGGGGCGAACCCCGGCTTTCTTGCTCGACTCCAGCGGAGTGACGCGAGTCGTCAGCCGCCCTGGGTCGACAGCGTGCCGCTCACGCGCCCCACGCCGGCGACCTTGCGCGCGGCGAGCTGCGCGCGATCGCCCTGGTCGGGATTCTCCGCGGTGCCGCTCAGCATCACGTCGCCATCGTTGGCCGCGACGGTGATGGTCGCGCCGCTCAGGCGCTTGTCCATGGCGAGGGCGTGCGCGACGTCGAGCGCGAGCGCGGTGTCCGCCGCCGAGCCGCCGCCGAAGTGGATCGGGCTGCCGGACGCATCGGCGAGCAGGTGCGGCGGGATCTCGCTGGCGCTCCTCGGCGGCACGTTGCGCAGCTCATAGGAGGCGCTGTTCGCCGCCGCGAAGGAAGGCGCGAGGGCGATGACGGCCGCGGCCGTGGCTGCGGCAAGGGCGATGGGTTTCCTGTGGTCGCTCATGGTGGTCCTCTTTTCTGGTGACAGAGCCCATGAGGCTTGCAACATGCATGCCGCTCCTTGAGGCGCCTGTGAGCGCCTCAATTTCGGCCCGGGCGTAAGAATTGCCGCTCAGGCGGCAACCATCACCCGGTTGCGCCCTTCATCCTTCGCATTGCGCAGCGCGGCATTGGCACGCCGGGTCGACAGGTCTGTCACCGACTGCTCGATGATCCGCGCCTGCAAGGTCCACAACGCCCCATACAGGGCCGTGGTTGGGAAGCCCGATGGCAAGCCCGGCCACCGCCGGAACGAGCAGCACCGCCATGGGCACCGGCGGCTCGCGCCCGCGCCGGATCGCGGCCGTGTCGATGGCGAGCATCGCGACCAGCAGCAGCATCAGCACGCCGGGGGCGAGGTTGCGCTCGATGGGGTGGTGCACCGCGAGGGGCAGGATCACCACGCCGCCGGCGGCGGGCGACGGGCCGCCCTTTTTCGCTCCACCGACCGCCACGGCACTGGGGATTTTGCCTGCCGATCCCCATTTGCAATGGGCGGAGCACTTGCTGGTGGTATCTTTGTCGAATCCCAAAGGAGTGAAACCATGAAGAAGATCCTCGGCGCGATGGCGCTTTTCCTCACATTCGGCGTCGCCTCGCTCGACGCGGACGCCGCTCGGCGCTTCGGCGGCGGCGGCAACATCGGCAAGCAGCGCGCCGCCCCCACGCAGCGCGAAGCCACCCCGCAGGCACCCGCGGCCCCGAACCAGGCGACCCCGGCGAAACCTGCCGCCGCCCCCGGCGCGGCCGGCGCCGCGGCGGCCAAGCCGAGCTTCATGAGCCGCTGGGGCGGATTGCTCGCCGGCCTCGGCATCGGCGTCCTGCTCGCGTCCCTCTTCGGCGCCCAGCTCGGGCCGATCATCGGCCTGCTGCTTGCCGTCATGCTGGGGCTCGGGTTGATCTACCTGCTCTATCGCCTCTTTGCCGGCAAGCGCGCCCCCGCCGGACCCGCGGGCCGCAGCCCGCAGTTCGCCGGGATCGGCAGCGCCCTGCCCGATTCGCAACGCGCCAGCTTCCAGGCCGATACTCCCGGCTCGTCCTCGGCAACCGTTCCGCCGGCCGCCATGAACCTGCCGGCCGACTTCGAGGTGCAGCCGTTCCTGCGCGTGGCGAAGAGCTCCTTCATCCGCCTGCAGGCCGCCAACGATGCCGGCGACCTGGCCGACATTCGCGACTACACGACCCCGGAGATGTTCGCCGAGATCTCGCTGCAGATGCAGGAGCGCGGCGATGCGGCGCAGAAGACCGAGGTGGTCAGCCTCGAAGCGCAGCTTCTCGAGGTGGTCACGGAGGGCGGCTTCGATATCGCCAGCGTGCGCTTCTACGGCCTGATCCGCGAGAATGCCGGCGCCAACCCGGAGCCGTTCGACGAGGTCTGGCACGTGCGCCGCAAGGCGGGCGATCGCAAGGACCCCTGGCTGATCGCCGGCATCCAGCAGAACCCCTAGCACCCATGGAAGACCCCTACCTCGCCGGACTCAGAATCCGGTGAGGTAGAGAAGGTCGACGCGGTCGAAGGCGAGGTCGAGCTGCTGGTACTCGCTGATGACCCGCTCGCCCTGGCGGCGGATCTCCGCGTCGAGCAGCTCGCAGCTCGGAAACTCGCCAAGGCCCTTGAGCCGGCGCACGAGGTCTCGCGCCGCCGCGATGCCGTTGTTCTTGTGACCGTCCTCGTGCTGGCGCAGGCGCCGGGAGAAATCGTTCCACTGCGCCCGCAACTGCGCGTTCCCCTGGTCCTCGTCCACCCAACGCGGCAGCTTCATGGTGGCGGTCACATCCAGGCGCACCTCCCCGATCCGGCACGATCCGGGTTCGCGCCGGTGCTTGAACTTCCACTTGATGTCCCATTGGCACTGGCCCCACACCCGGGAGCCGCGCCGCTCGCTGTAGGGCGCCGTATGCTGCATGGAAGCGCGCATGTGGTCGCGAGTGGTTCCGCGGATCGCGAACCACTCGACTTCCGTGGGATGGACGGTCACGTCGCCGCTGCGCTCGCCGGTCGTCGACGTGTCCATGCGCCCGGTATCGACGGGCTTCGCCTTCTCCTGCTGGGGCGGACGGTCGCCGTAATGGACCCTGCCCTGGCTGTCCGTCCAGCGGAAGACCTGCGCGCCGGCGGGCACCGCCAGCAGCACCCCGAACACTCCGGCGGCGATGCGTGTCCGCAAGGCTGCGCTCAGGCGGCGGCGCGCTGCGAGTGCGTGACCAGCCCGCCATGCTCGCGCATGGTGTGGAACTCGATCTTCGGCCAGATCTCCTGCGCGGCGCGCAGCTCCGAGGTGT
>DASSPL010000372.1:0-3309 GCA_035699685.1 Burkholderiales bacterium
GAGCGCGTGCAGGAAGCGCTTCTCGGAGATCCAGCGCCGCCGCTCGACCAGCTCCTGGTGCATGATCGCGATCTGCCCGGCCGGCCCGCCGAAGCTGATGAAGCCGAGCTTGAGCCAGAAGCGCAGCGCGTCGCCGAACGGGATCATCCGCTACTCTTTCATATATGGGGGCGATCGGGGAGGGTCTGCGGCGCGTGTTTCAGCTCGATGCCGAGCTGTGGCACATCGTCGTGCTGAGCCTGGAGGTGAGCCTGAGCGCGGTGCTGCTCGCCACGCTCATCGGCCTGCCGCTCGGCGCGGCGCTCGCGGTGAAGCGCTTCCCCGGCCGCCGCGGCGTGATCGTCGTCCTCAACGCGCTGATGGGCCTGCCGCCGGTGGTGGTCGGGCTGCTCGTCTACCTGCTCCTGTCGCGCGCCGGGCCGCTCGGCCCGCTCGGCCTGCTGTTCACGCCCGGCGCGATGGTGGTGGCGCAGACGCTGCTCGTGCTGCCGATCATCGCCGCGCTCGCGCGCCAGGCCCTGGAGGACGCGTGGCGCGAGTACGAGGAGCAGCTGCGCTCGCTCGGCGCGGAAGGCATGCGCGCCGCGCTGACGCTGGTGTGGGACGCGCGCTTTTCGCTGATCACCGCCGTGCTGGCCGGGCTCGGGCGCGCCAGCGCCGAGGTCGGCGCGGTGATGATCGTCGGCGGCAACATCGACGGCGTGACGCGCGTCATGACGACCGCCATCGCGCTCGAGACCTCCAAGGGCGACCTGCCGCTGGCGCTGGGCCTCGGCTTCGTCCTCATCGCGATCGTGCTCGTGCTCAATGCGGCAGCCCAGCTCGTCAAGGAAGCCGCCCAGCGGCGGTTTGGATGAGCGCCTCCATCTTGCCGCTCGAGCTGGCCGACGTCAGCTATGGCAGCAACGGCCAGTCGATCATCAGCGGCGTGACGCTGCGCATCGAGGCCGGGCCGAGCACCATCATCCTCGGCGCGAACGGCGCCGGCAAGAGCGTGCTGATGCGCCTGATGCACGGCCTGCTCGCGCCCACCGGCGGCGCCGTGCGCTGGAACGAGCCCGACGCCGCCAGCCTGCGCCGGCGCCAGGCGATGGTGTTCCAGCGGCCGGTGATGCTGCGCCGCTCGGTGCTCGCGAATGTGATGTACGCGCTCGACCTCGCCGGCGTGGCGGCCGCCGAGCGCGAGCGCCAGGCGCTCGCCGCGCTCGACGAGGTGGGCATGCGCGAGCTCGCGCTGCGCCCGGCGCGCGTCCTGTCGGGCGGCGAGCAGCAGCGCCTCGCGCTCGCCCGCGCCTGGGCCCTGCACCCCGAGGTCCTGTTCCTCGACGAGCCGACCGCGAACCTCGATCCGAGCGCCACGCGCGAGATCGAGAACGTGATCCGCGCCTTCGACGCCTCGGGAACCAAGATCGTGATGGCGACCCACAACCTCGGGCAGGCGCGGCGCCTGGGCGACGAGGTGATCTACCTGCACGCCGGCCGCGTCGTCGAGCGCGCGCCGATCGACGCCTTCTTCGCGCGCCCGGCGAGCGCCGAGGCCGCCGCGTTCATGAAAGGAGAGCTGCCTTGGGCCTGATGCTCAGGTGTCTGCTGCTTTTCGCCTTCGCGCTGCCGGCCGGGGCGCAGCACCGTTACATCACGGTTGCGTCGACGACCTCCACGGAGCAGAGCGGGCTGTTCAAGCACCTGCTGCCGATCTTCGAGAAGAAGGCCGGCATCCAGGTCCGCGTCGTCGCGGTGGGCACCGGGCAGGCATTGGATATCGGCCGGCGCGGCGACGCCGACGTGGTGCTGGTGCACGCGAAGCCGCTCGAGGAGAAGTTCGTCGCCGACGGCTATGGGGTCAAGCGCTACGAGGTCATGTACAACGACTTCGTGCTGGTCGGTCCGCGGGCCGATCCGGCGCAGGTCAGCGGCGGAAAGTCCGTCACTGCCGCTTTCGCCAAGATCCAGCAGGCCCGCGCGCCTTTCGTCTCGCGCGGCGACAAGAGCGGCACGCATTTCGCGGAGCTGGAGATCTGGAGGGCGGCGGGAATCGACATCGGATCCGCCCGCGGCCCGTGGTACCGCGAGACCGGGCAGGGCATGGGTCCCGCGCTCAACACGGCGGCGGCGATGGACGCCTACGTGCTATCCGATCGCGGCACCTGGGGGACGTTCAGGAACCGCGGCAGGCTCGCCATCCTGGTCGAGGGAGACAGGCGCCTGTTCAACCAGTACGGCGTGATGCTGGTCAATCCGGAGAAGCACCTCGGCGTGAAGCGCCACCTCGGGCAGGCTTTCATCGACTGGCTGATCTCGAGCGAAGGCCAGGACGCGATCGCCGCCTACAGGGTGAACGGCGAGCAGCTCTTCTTTCCGAACGCCGGCAACTAGCGTGGACCTGACCGTCGCGCTCCTCGCCGCGGGCATGCTGGTCGCCGCGTTCGCCTATGCCTCGGTCGGGCACGGCGGCGCGTCGGCCTATATCGCGGCGATGGCGCTCGCCGGCATCGCCCCGCTGGACATGCGGCCGATCGCGCTCGTGCTCAACGTCCTCGTGTCGGCGATCGCCACCTACAAGTTCGCCCGCGCCGGCCATTTCAGCTGGCGGCTGTTCTGGCCGTTCGCCGCCGTCTCGGTGCCGATGGCGTTCGTCGGCGGCGCCATCACGCTCCCCGGGCAGGCCTACACGATCCTGGTCGGAATCGTGCTGCTGTACGCCGCCTGGCAACTCTGGCGCAGCGCGCGCGCCGGCGAGGAGATGCGCACCGTCCGGCAGCCGCCGGTGGGCATCGCGATGGCCGTCGGCGCCGTGCTGGGGCTGCTGGCCGGGCTGACCGGCGTCGGCGGCGGCATCTTCCTCAGCCCGCTGCTGCTGATGCTCGGCTGGGCCGGCACCAAGCAGACCTCGGCGATCTCCGCGCCGTTCATCCTGGTGAATTCCATCGCCGGGCTGGTGGCCGGCTTCGCGGTGAAGTCCGCCTCCCTGCCGTCCTATATATGGGTCCTCGGCGCGGCCGTGATCGCAGGCGGCTGGCTCGGCGCGGAGTACGGCAGCCGGCGTTTCGCCAATCCGATCGTTCGCCGGATGCTCGCCGCCGTGCTGGCGCTCGCCGGTGCGAAAATGATCTCCGTATGAAGGTTTTCGGCTTCGCCGGGTGGTCCGGGAGCGGCAAGACCACGCTGATCGAGAAGCTCATCCCGCGCTTCGCCGGCGCCGGGCTGCGCGTGTCGCTCATCAAGCACGCGCACCACACCTTCGACGTCGACCAGCCGGGCAAGGACTCCTACCGCCACCGCCACGCCGGCGCCGCCGAGGTGATGGTG
>DASSPL010000373.1:0-13291 GCA_035699685.1 Burkholderiales bacterium
ATGATGTCGAAGTCGAAGCGCGTCCTAATACTCGTCGAGAACCTGCCCTCGCCGTTTGACCGGCGGGTGTGGCAGGAGGCGTGCGCGCTGCGCGACGCCGGCTACACGGTCTCGATCATCTGCCCCACGGGGCGCGGCTGCGAGGAGAAGTTCGTCGCCCTCGACGGCATCCACATCTGGCGCTACGACCTGCCGACCGAGGCGGACGGCGCGCTGGGGTACGCCATCGAATACAGCGCGGCGCTCTTCTGGACGTTCCTGCTGTCCCTGCGCGTGCTGTTCACGCGCGGCTTCGACGCCATCCACGCGTGCAATCCGCCGGACCTGTTCTTCCTGATCGGCGGCTTCTACAAGCTGTTCGGCAAGAAGTTCCTGTTCGACCACCACGACGCGAATCCCGAGCTCTACGTCGCCAAGTTCGGCCGCAAGGACTTCTTCTACCGCCTGATGCTGGCGGTCGAGCGCCTGACGTTCAGGACCGCCGACGTGTCGATCGCCACCAACCACTCCTACCGCCGCATCGCCATCGAGCGCGGCGGCATGGCGCCGGAGCGCGTGTTCGTGGTGCGCAGCGGCCCGAGCCTCGAGCGGCTCAAGCTCCTGCCTCCCGTCCCCGGGCTGAAGAAGGGGCGCCAGTTCCTCGTCGGCTATGTCGGCGTGATGGGCCGCCAGGAAGGCATCGACTACCTGCTGCAGGCCGCGCGGCACATCGTCTTCGACCTGAAGAGAACCGACGTGCAGTTCGGCCTGGTCGGCGGCGGCACCTCGCTCGACGAGATGAAGGCGCTCGCCAGCGAGCTGGGCGTGGCCGACTACGTCACGTTCACCGGCCGCGTGCCCGACGCCGAGCTGCTGGCGATGCTGAACACCGCCGACGTGTGCGTCAACCCGGACATCGCCACCGAGATGAACGACATCTCGACCATGAACAAGATCATGGAGTACATGGCGCTCGGCAAGCCGATCGTGCAGTTCGACCTCGCCGAGGGCCGCTACTCGGCCCAGGCGGCGTCGCTCTACGCGAAGAAGAACGACGCCTGGGACCTGGCGGCGAAGATCTGCGAGCTGCTCGACGACCCGCAGCGGCGCGCGCGGATGGGCGACTACGGCCGCCGGCGCGTGCTGGACGAGCTCGAGTGGCGCCACGAGGTGCCGAAGCTCCTCGCCGCCTACGAGGCGCTGTGGGCCGACCGCGCCCCCCAGCCCCTGGTCCGGGACACCCTGCGCCCATAGCCCGGCCGGCAGCTGCCCGCGTCGCGCTGGCTTCACTAAAGTGGGGCCATGCGACGCACGCTGTTGCATTACGCGATCATCGCCGGCATCACCCTGGCGCTGCTCGAGGTCGCGGTGCGCTTCCTCGTGCCCCAGCCGGTGCTCTATCCGCGCTACCTCTATTCCGAGCGTTACGGCCACCTGCTGCCGGCGTCGGCGAGGATCGTGCACGAGATGCGCGGCGCATGGCGCTTCACGTACACGACCAACGAATACGGCTTCCGCGCGGCCATGCCGCCGCTCACCAACCGCTATGACCGGCCGAACGTCGTCGTGCTCGGCGACTCCTGCACCTTCGGCCAGGGCGTGAACGACGGCGAGGAATACAGCACCGCGCTGGCGCGCCGCCTCGGCGAGGACGCGAGGGTGGTGAACCTCGGCGTGCCGGGCTTCGGCCTGACCCACGAGATCCGCGTGTTCTACGAGTTCGGGCTGCTGTACCAGCCGGCGGTGGTCGTGCTGCAGTTCCACATGAACGACGTCGACGACAACCTCTACGAGCGCGTCACCACGGTCGAGGACGGGCGCTTCCGCTTCCACCGCGACGCGTCCGTGGCCGGGCCGCTGCGCGCGGTGAAGGACTGGCTGTCGGGCTCGGTGCTGCAGCACAGCTCCGCCTACAACCTCGCGCGCAACGCGCTCTACAAGACCTGGCACCGCCGCGTCGTGCAGTACGAGTCGGCCGAGGCGCGCGCGCGCAAGGAAACCTTCTACAACGAGCTCCTCACGGCGTTCGCCGAGGACCTCGCGCGCCGCGGCATCACGCTGGTCATGTTCGACGTGCCGCGCCACTTCGCCAAGTGGCCCGGCGTGCAAAGCCACGTCGCGGCGCTCGAGCAGCGCGGCCTGCTGCGGCTGCTCGATTCCAGCTCCTGGTTCGAAGGCGTCAGCGGCTACAGCACGCCCGAGGGCCATCCCTGGGGCCCGCTCGGCCACCGCGTCGTCGCCGACCATCTCCTGCCGCCCGTGCGGGCGGCGCTCGCCCGGCAGTAGTCCGTCCGGACTTTCGCAGGGCGACACGCTCGCGTGTCGCGTGGTCGACGGCGAGCCCGTAGTCCTACCGGACTGCTCGGATTTCCCGACAGCGCGGGACGGCGGAAACGCCCGCGAGCTACCTTCTTCCTGCCATGACCACCACCGTCCTGATGCCGTCCGACCGCAAGTTCGGTTGGACTTTCACCGTCATCTTCGTCCTCGTCGGCGCCTTCATCTACAGCCCGCTGCTCGTCGGCCTGGGCGCCATCCTCGCCCTCATCACGCTCACGCGCGCGCACTGGCTCGCCCCCGCCAAGCACGCCTGGATGAAGCTCGGCGAGCTGCTGCACCACATCATCAGCCCGCTGGTCATGGGCCTCATCTACTTCGCGGTGTTCACGCCGACCGCGATCGTCATGCGCATCGCCGGGCGCGACGCGCTCGATCGCAGCTTCGACGCCGCCGCGCCGACCTACTGGAAGCGCCGCGACCCGCCCGGGCCGGCCGACGACAGCTTCACCAATCTCTATTAACGGTTAAGGAGCAGGAGCGAGCCATGGACTTCGCCATCCAGATGTGGAAATTCCTCGGCGCGCGGCGCAAGTTCTGGCTGCTGCCGATCATCATCGTCACGGTCCTGATCGGCGGGCTGCTGGTCCTCGCGCAGGGCTCGGTCGTCGCCCCGTTCATCTACACGCTGTTCTAGGCGATGATCGTCCTCGGCATTTCCGCGTACTACCACGACGCCGCGGCGGCGCTGGTGCGCGACGGCCAGATCATCGCCGCCGCGCAGGAAGAGCGCTTCACGCGCAAGAAGCACGACTCCGGCTTCCCGCACCGTGCCATCGCGTCGTGCCTGGAGCAGTGCGGCGTGCGTCCCTCCGAGATCGACCACGTCGCCTTCTACGACAAGCCGTTCCTCAAGTTCGAGCGGCTGCTCGAGACCTACCTCGCCTTCGCGCCGCGCGGCTTCACCTCGTTCAAGGCGGCGCTGCCGGTGTGGGTGAAGGACAAGCTGTTCCAGCGCGCCAACATCCTGCGCGAGCTGAAGCTCCTGCAGGGCGGCATCGACTGGGACAAGCGGCTGCTTTTCTCCGAGCACCACCTGTCGCACGCGGCGAGCGCGTACTTCCCGTCGCCTTTCGAGAGCGCGGCGGTGCTGACGATGGACGGCGTCGGCGAGTGGACCACCACGTCGGTGGCGATCGGCAGGGGCCGCGAGCTGCGCGTGGAGAAGGAGATCCACTTCCCGCATTCGCTCGGCCTGCTGTACTCCGCGTTCACCTATTACACCGGGTTCAAGGTCAACTCCGGCGAGTACAAGGTGATGGGCCTCGCGCCGTATGGCGAGCCGCGCTTCGTAAAGGAAATCAAAGAGAACCTGATCGACATCAAGGAAGACGGCAGCTTCCGCCTGAACCTCGATTACTTCGACTACTGCACCGGGCTTCGCATGACCAACGCGAAGTTCGACCAGCTGTTCGGCGGCCCGGCGCGCAAGCCCGAGGATCGCCTGACGCAGCGCGAGATGGACCTCGCGGCGTCGATCCAGGCGGTGACCGAGGAAGTGGTGATCAAGCTGGCGCGCGGCGTGGCGAAGGAGTCCGGCGAGAAGAACCTGTGCCTGGCCGGCGGCGTGGCGCTGAACTGCGTGGCGAACGGCAAGCTGCTGCGCGACGGCTGCTTCGAGCGGCTCTGGCTGCAGCCGGCGGCGGGCGACGCCGGCGGCGCGCTGGGAGCGGCGCTGGTCGGCTACTACATGCATGCGAGGAAGCCGAGGAACGTCGCCGGCGGCATGGACGCGATGCGCGGCAGCTACCTCGGGCCGCAGTTCGCCAACGACGAGATCCAGCGGCGGCTGAACGCCGCCGGCGCCGTGTTCGAGGTGTGCGACGACGAGGAAATCGTGCGCAAGTGCGCCGAGGCGCTGGCCGAAGGCAAGGCCCTCGGCTGGTTCCAGGGCCGCATGGAGTTCGGCCCGCGCGCGCTCGGCGCGCGCTCGATCCTCGGCGACGCGCGCTCGCCGACCATGCAGAAGCAGCTCAACCTCAAGGTCAAGTACCGCGAGTCGTTCCGCCCGTTCGCGCCGGCGGTGCTGGCGGAGGATGCGCCGAAGTTCTTCAAGATCGACAAGGAAAGCCCGTACATGCTGCTGGTGGCCGACGTGGCCGAGGAGCACCGCATCGCCATGTCGGACGAGCAGCAGAAGCTGTTCGGCATCGACAAGCTGAACGTGCCGCGCTCCTCGATCCCGGCCGTCACCCACGTCGACTACTCTGCGCGCGTGCAGACGGTGCACCGCGAGACCAACCCGCGCTTCCACGGGCTCCTGTCGCAGTTCAAGGAGCGCACCGGCTGCCCGGTGATCGTCAACACCAGCTTCAACGTGCGCGGCGAGCCGATCGTCGGCAGCCCCGAGGACGCGTTCCGCTGCTTCATGGGCACCGAGATCGAGACCCTGGCCGTGGGCAACTGCTTCCTGCGCAAGGAAGCGCAGAACCCGGCGCTCAAGCAGAACTATGAGCACAAGTTCGAGCTTGATTAAGCGCGCGCTGGTCAACGTCGTGATCATCGCGGCGAGCATGGCCGCGGCGTTCGCGATGGGCGAAGGCGCCCTGCGCGTCGCCGGCTTCTCCTATCCGAACTTCTGGACGCCCGACCCGG
This sequence comes from Burkholderiales bacterium, assembly GCA_035699685.1. GTDB lineage: Bacteria > Pseudomonadota > Gammaproteobacteria > Burkholderiales > SG8-39 > SCGC-AG-212-J23. Next base: position 4,912 of record DASSPL010000373.1, read on the forward strand.
TCACCGGCACGGCGCTCAGGCCGGGCATGGAAGGCTGGCAGCGCGACGAGGGCACCGCCTACGTCAAGGTCAACTCGCAGGGCCTGCGCGACCGCGAGCACCGGCAGGCCAAGGCCGACGGCACCTACCGCATCGCCATCCTCGGCGACTCGTACGCCGAGGCGATGCAGGTGGAGCTCGAGCGCACCTTCTGGTCGCTGCTCGGCCCGAGGCTCGAGAGCTGCAAGTTCGCCAGGGGCCGGAAGATCGAGACCATCAACTTCGGCGTCTCCGGCTACGGCACGGCGCACGAGCTCCTCACGCTACGCACTAGGGTCTGGCCCTACCAGCCGGACATGGTGCTGCTCGCCTTCTTCCCGGGCAACGACGTGCGCAACAACTCGCGCGCGCTCGAGGGCGAGAAGGGCCGCGCCTACTTCTCGCTCAAGGACGGCAGGCTCTTCCTCGACGGCGCCCTGAAGGACGATCCGGAGTTCAGGGAGAAGCAGCGCATCGCCGAGGAGCGCGCCGCGCTGCAGGACCTGCGGCTCTATCAGCTGATGCGCCGGGTCAAGGCCGGCGGCTTCGCGCAGCATTTCCACAACGCGCCGGTCGCCGCCGCCATCGCGGCGGGCAATACCCTCACCGAGCCGGGCCTCGACGAGCAGGTGTTCCGCGAGCCCGCCGACCCGAAGTGGCGCGAGGCGTGGGAGATCACCGATCGCCTGCTCGTGGCGGCGAGCGAGGAGACCCGCAACAAGGGGGCGCGCTTCGTGCTGGCGGTGCTTTCCACCCCGGGCAGCGTGTACCCCGACGCGCAGATGCGCGCCCGGTATGCGAGCAGCCTCGGCGTCGAGACGCTGTTCTACCCGGAAGAGAGGCTGCAGCGGCTGGGCGAGGCCAACGGCTTCGAGGTGCTGCCGCTCGCGCCCGAGATGCAGCGGCGCGCGGATGCGGGCAAGGTGTACCTGCACGGCTTTCCCAACACGAAGCCGGGCTTCGGCCACTGGAACGAGGCGGGCCACGCGATGGCCGCCGAGCTCATCGCCGAACGGCTCTGCCGCAAGCCATGAGGAAGCTGTGGATCACGGCCGTGCTCGCGGCCGTGGCTTGCGTTTCGCTGGAGGTGGCGCTGCGGGTCGTCGGCTACTCGGCGCCGGGCTGGTACCAGCTCGACACGCAGCTCGGCTGGAGCCTGCAGCGGCACAAGAAGGGCTGGTACTTCTCCGAGGGCGCCCGCATCCCGGTGCTGATCAACGCCGCCGGCTTCCGCGACAAGGAGCAGCTGCTCGACAAGCCCGAGGGCGTCTACCGCATCGCGGTGCTGGGCGACGACTATTCCGAGGCGTTCAACGTGCAGATCCAGCGCACCTGGTGGTGGCAGCTGCCGCGCGCGCTCGACGCCTGCACGCGCGGCAGGACCATCGAGGTGCTGAACTTCGCCGTCGGCGGCTACGGCACCGCGCAGGAGCTCGTCATGCTCGAGAGCACCGCCATGCGCTACCAGCCCGACCTGGTGCTCGCGCAGTTCTCCAGCCGCGACGACGTGGTCGACAACTCGTTCGCGCTGACCCCGCGCAAGGATCGGCCGTTCTACTTCCTCGACGCGAAGGGCGTGGCGCGCATCGACGAGTCGTTCTCCTCCTCGCCGGGCTTCGACCGGCGCATGCAGACGCGCTACCGCCTGGGCGCCGAGATCGCCGACCACTCGCGCGCCTTCCAGCTCGCGCGCCAGCTCGCCGGGGCCGCCGTCATCGGCGAGGCGCACGCCGACGCCGACTCGGCCGTGATGCGCGCGCCGCGCGATGCGGTGTGGGAGGACGCGTGGCGCGTCACCGAGGCGCTGCTCGCGCGGATGAACCGCTACGCGCGCGCCAATGGCGCGCGCTTCGCCGTCGTCAACGTGCCGCATCCGCAGCAGGCGGGCGAGCCGATGGCCTATCCGGACCAGCGCCTCGCCGCGCTCGCGAAGCGCGAGCATGTGCCGTTCGTCTCACTGGCGGGCGAGCTGCAGGCCGCCCACTACCTTCCCTCGGGGCAATGGAGCGTCGAAGCGCATCGCGCCGCCGCGCTCGCCGTAGCCCGTTCGATCTGCCCGTTGTTGTAGAGCGACGGCCCGGCCGGGCTAACTGCGCAAGGTCGAAGTTCCTCCCCATGGAGCCTAGTCTGTGGGCTTCCGAGGGAGACGCATGCTCGTCACGATTCACCAACCGCATTACCTGCCCTGGCTCGGCTACCTGCACCGGATGTCGCAGGCCGATCTGTTCATCGTGCTCGACCACGTGCAGTTCGAGCGCGGCAACTATCAGAACCGCACGCGAGTGCGGGTAAACGGCGCGCCCCAGTGGCTGACCGTTCCGGTCGAGCAGCGCTCGCAGAAGGAGCGCATCCTCGACAAGCGCGTCGAGAACCGCCTCGACTGGGCGCGCGCGCATTTCGAGACGCTGCGCCGCGCCTATGGCGGAAAGGCGGGCGGCGGAGGCTACTTCGGCGCTTATGCCGCCGACCTGCAGGCGGTGTACTCCACGCAATGGGAGCGCCTGGTCGATCTCAACGATGCGCTGCTCGAGATCCTGCGCCGCGCGTTCGACATCCGCACGCCGCTCGTCCGGAGCTCGACGCTCGGCGTCGACGGCCAGAAGAGCGAGCTGGTGCTGAACCTGTGCAAGGCCGTCGGCGCGAGCGCGCTGCTCGTCGGTCTCGGCGGCTCGCGCGAGTACCTCGACCGCGCCGCTTTCGCGCGCGCCGGCATCGAGCTCAGGTTCCAGGAGTTCACGCACCCGCAGTACCCGCAGCGCGGCGCGACGCCCTTCACGCCGGGGCTGTCCGCGGTCGACCTGCTGTTCAGCCAGGGCCCGGCCAGCCGCGACCTGCTGGCGGGACTGAAGAGCGAGGTGCGCCTTGCCGCTTGATTTCCTCGCCGACGGCTCCGAGACCAGCCGCTTCTACGAAGAGCACATCCGGCGCTTCGGCTACAGCTACCGCGCGCTCGGCTTCGGCCGCCGCGCCTCGCAGGAGAAGCGCTTCGAGGCGGCGCTCGGCATGGGCTCGCTGCACGGCAAGCGGCTGCTCGACGTCGGCTGCGGCTTCGGCGACCTGCTGGCCTGGCTCAACGCGCGCGGCATCGAGCCCGACTACACCGGCATCGACATCTGCAAGCCGATGATCGAGCGCTGCCGCAAGCGCTTCGCCAATACCGGCGCGAAGTTCATGGTCGGCGACGCGCTCACCTTCGTGCCGGCCGACCCCTACGACTACATCGTGGCGAGCGGCATCTTCGGCTACAACGCCGGCGACACGAGGAAGCGCGTGCAGCCGACGCTCGAGCGCCTGTTCGACCTCACGCACATCGCCCTGTCGGTGAACTTCCTCAGCCGGCGCGCCCCGACGCGCAGCCCCGGCCGGCTCTACCTGCACCCGGCCGACGTGCTGCAGTTCGCGCTCAAGCTGACGCCGGCGGTGCGGCTCGACCACAGCTACCTGCCGAACGATTTCACGCTGTGCCTCTACCGGCGCGCGCCGTGGGACCAGGGATGACCTCGCTCGCCGAGCGCTACGCCGGCAGGACCGTGCTCGCCGTCGGCGCGCACGCCGACGACATCGAGCTCGCCGTGGGCGGCACGATGGCGCGCCTGCGCCGCGCCGGCGCGCGCGTGGTGATGCTGGTCGTCTCGCTGCCCGGGGAGCACAAGGTGCGCCGCCGCGAGGCCCAGGAGGCGGCGAAGATCCTCGGCTGCGAGCTGCGCGTGCTGATGGACGACGCGCGCCGCATCGAGGACATGAAAAGCTACGAGCTGGTCGCGCGCATCGACCGCGAGGTGCGCGAGCTCGAGCCCGCCGCCATGCTCACGCACGGCGCGAGCGAGTTCCACCGTGACCACGTGCTCGTGCACCAGGCGTGCGTGTCGAGCCAGCGCCTGCGCTACTTCGACTTCTTCACCTACCAGCCCAACTTCTGCCGGCCGGTGCCGATCGCCTTCCACCCGCGCGTCTACGTCGACATCACCGACTCGATCGACACCAAGATGCGCGCCATCGAGGCGCACGAGAGCCAGTTCAAGTGCCGCGGCCTCGGCACCGAGATGTACCGCGACATCGCGCGCATGAACGGCCGCATGGTCGGCGTGAAGTACGCCGAGGGCCTCGACGTCGCGCGCATGCTCCTGGCATGAAGATCCTTCGTTTCATCGCGCTCGCCGGGCTCGCCGCCTGCGCCGCCGCGCCGCAGAAGGCCGGCAGCGACAACGTCACCGTGGTGTGGAACCGCGTCGACGACGTGCAGCAGGTGTGCCAGAACCTCGCCGGGCGCAAGGAGATCTACGCCATCCGCGGCTGCTCGAAGTGGAGCGACTCGCGCGACGGCCGGGTGTGCAACATCTATGCGCCCAAGCCGAAGAGCGAGACCGACAACCAGGCCTTCATCACCCTCGGCCACGAGCTCCTGCACTGCTTCGACGGCAACTGGCACGACCGCTGGGGCCGCATGAACCCCGAGGAGCGCCAGGCGGCTGCCGGCGGCACCCGCCCGAGAGCCAACTAGCTCCGAATTCCGTACCCGGTACGGAATTAGAAGCTCTTGTGGGTGGTGATGAGGAACTGCGCGGCCTTGATGTTCTCGCCGCGCTGGAAGGGGAAGGCGAAATCGATGTGCACCACGTTGCCGGTCGAGGTGCGCGCGTTCAGCACGCGCAGGCCGAAGCCGGCGTTGCTCAGCCAGCCGGGCTTCGGGTTCGGCTCGCCGCTGCCCCAGGCGCGGCCGGCGTCGAAGAACACCGCGCCGCCGACGCGGAACACGCGCAGCGGATACCAGTCGGTATAGAAGCGCTGCTCCAGCGTGAGCAGCGCGCGGCGCGTGCCGCGCTGGTAGCGCAGCGGGAAGCCGCGCAGGCCGCTGTCGCCGCCCAGCAGGAGCTCGCCCGCGGCGTTCGGCGTCTGCACCACGTCGACTGACGCGGCGAGGAAGAACACGCGCGGGCCGCGCGGCTTGTAGTAGCGCGCGCTGAGGCCGGCATGGCGGGAATCGCCGAAGGCGCTGCCGTGCTCGCCGCCGAAGGCAGCCGAGCCGATCAGCTCGCGTCCGCCGGGCACTCGCCAGCCCTGGTTGAGCGTGGCGCTGTAGTTCCAGGGCTGGTCGGTCGCGCCGAACGCGCCGATGCTTCGCCCGACCTGCGTCAGCACGCGCAGCCCCATCGGCAGATACTCGGTGCGGCCGATGCGGTCGCGGTTGCGCACCTGGAGAAAGTCGTCCTCGATCACCTCGTAGCGCAGGAAGGGCCCCGAGAGCACGCGGTCGTCCGGCAGCTCGGTCGGCGGCGGCCGCGACGGGTCGACCTCGTAGTCGCTGCTGCGGTACGCGACGCCGCTCGACAGGCGCTGGGTCCACGATCCCCGCCGCCCCGGCGACCAGCCGCCGTACGCCTCGCCCTCCCTCGCGGTATGCCGGTACTGGCTCGCCACCTGGCCGGCCGAGTAGATCGAGTCGATGCGGTCGAACTTGGCGGCGCTGAATCCCGCCGCCCAGCGCGTGTCGAGCGCATAGAACGGATGGGCGAGCCTGAGGCCGGTGCGCGAGCCGTCGCTGTAGCGCGCGCGCTCGACCTTGGCGCTGGTCCAGCCGTCGATCAGGTGGTCGTTGGAGACCTCGAGCAGGGTGCCGGTGCGGTCGACGTCCGACGAGCGCTCGAGCGCGAACGTGGTGCCGGTGCCGAGCAGGTTGTCGTCCTTGATGCCGAGCGTGCCGCTGTTGGCGCCGCCGCTGCGCGACAGGCCCACGCTCGGCTGCAGGGTCCAGGTGTCGCGGGTGCGCACCTCGATGTCGACCACGCCGTCGCGGTAGGCGACGGGGCGGATCGACACCTCGTACACCGAGCTCCTCTCGAGGATCAGCCGCTCGGTCTCCTCGATCACGCGGCGCGAGACCGGCTGGCCGCTCCTGAAGAGCAGCTGGTTGCGGATGACGTACGGCTGGGTGGTGAAGTGCAGGAAGTTGGCCGCGCGATACACGGCGCCGTTCTCGCGCGGGTCGTTCGGGTCGAAGATGTTGTGCGTCTCGACCGTGATGTTGCCGATGACCGCGCCCGCCGCCTCGAGCTCGGCGAACGACGGCAGCCCCTGCGCGCCTGCCGCGCGCACGAGGAGCACGAGGCAGATGAAGAAGAGCCACCGCACCGGCCGATTATGGCCGCTGCGTGTTGTACTACTTTGAGGGGGCTGAAACGGGGGGCGGGTTCGGGATCACCGGGCTGTAGACGAAACGCCACGCCTTGTAGCTTTCCGCCGTCTCGAACTCCTGCTGCCGGGTGCCGAAGTTGGCGCTCTTGATGGGCTTGTCTTCCGACAGGCTGTGCACGCCCATGATGCCGGCGCCGCCGGGCGCTTCGACCAGGCCCCATTCCCTGCCGCCGGTCATCGGATCGGCGTAGATGCGGCGCAGGTGGCGCTGCGGCATCGGGAAGCGCTTGTCCTCGACCAGGTCCTCGAGCGTCTTGGGGTAGACGTTGCTCCCCGGGCTCTTGCGGTAATAGCTGGCGATGGCCTCGCGGAACTGCTCGCCGACGAACAGCAGCTCGGCTTCCTTCTCGCGCTGCGCGGCGTGCGAGTAGATCTGGCCGAAGGCGGCGAGGCCCATGCCCATCACCGCGACGATGATCAGCATGCCGAGATACGTGAACCCCTTCTGCCCGAATGAAGCGCCTGTTCGGCTTAGCGGGGTCAACGCCTGGTTCTTCGAGCCGGGCACTCGGCGCAGCTGCACCTTGGGCGGCACGGCCACCGGCCGCCGGGCGAAGAACGCCGGGTTCGAGATGCGGAAGTCAGTACCGCTCATAGCCCTTGGCGGCGCTCTTCACGTCCCAGACGTTGCCCTTGCGCGTGTCCTGCGGCGGCACCGCCACCCAGGTCGACGCGCTCTGCGTGAACGGATCCTTGGGGATCGTGCGCAGGTAGCGCTTGGCGACCAGCTCCTCGAGCGAGGTCGGGTACTTGCCGGCGTCGGCGTAGTGCTTGTCGAGCGCGTCGCGCATGACCTGCAGGTTCTCCTGCAGCACGGCCTCCTCGGCGCGCTGCACGCGGCCGACGTAGTGCGGCACCACCACCGAGAGGAGGAGGGCGATGATCGCGAGGACCACCATCAGCTCCACCAGCGTGAATCCTTTCAGCTTGTTCATCACCACTCCCTGTAGGCGACGCCGTTCAGGCCCTTGTCGCCGCTGCGCGAATACACGTCGAACACGTCCTTGCCGGGCTGCGGCTCGGCCGGCGAGCTGGCATAGCTGCGCAGCCCCCAGTCCTCGCCGGAGAGCGGGTCGGCCGGCACGCGGCGCAGGAAATAGAGCTTCGTGCCGTCGGTCTTGCGCTTGTCGGCCACGCCGTCGACCAGCACCGCGAGCGAGGGCGGATAGCCCGACTCGTCCGCCTTGCGCTCGATCACGCCCTCGTCGGCGGCGCGCTTGTAGGCGTCGATCGCCCCGCGGATCTCGCGCAGGGCGTGGCGCAGGTCCTTCTCCTTGTTCCGCTGCACCGTGACCTCCGCGAGCGGCAGTGCCACTGACGCCAGCAGGGCGACGATGGCCACGGTGATCAGCAGCTCGACCAGCGTAAATCCCCGCTGCATCATTTCTGCGGTCCCGCCGCCGGCGCGGGCGAGCCGAGCGTCGACGGAATGGCGGGTTGCGGCGCCGCGGGCGCGGGCGACGGGATCGGCGCCGGCGCGGGCGAAGGAATCATCGCCGGCAGCGACAGCACGCCGCCGCCGCCCACCTCGGCCTCGGTGCCGGAGTTGAACTCCTCCAGGCGCGATTCCGGGCGCTCGACATTGCGGATCACGCGCGGCGTGATGAGCAGCACGAGCTCGGTCTTGTTGACGGTGTCGTCCTTGTTCTGGAACAGCCGTCCCGCCACCGGCAGGTCGGCAAGGCCCGGCACCTGGTTCGAGCTCCTGCGGTCCTCGTTGTTGATCAGGCCCGCCAGCACCTGCGTCTCGCCGTCCCTCAGGCGCAGCGTGGTCGCGGCGGTGCGCGTGCCGATCTGGTAGGCGGTGGTGCCCGAGGTGGTCTTGGTCTGGCTCGTGACGTTGCTCACCTCCAGGCCGACCTTGATGCCGACGTCGTCGTCGAGGTGCACCTGCGGCTCCACCTCGAGCTTGAGGCCGACCTCCAGGTAGTTCACCGACTCCGAGACGAAGCCGGTGGCCCCGGCGGTGGTCGTCACCACCGGCACCTTGTCGCCGATGTGGATGCGCGCCTTCTCGCGGTTCTTCGCCCGGATGCGCGGGTTGGCGAGGATGTTGTTGCGGCCGACCTGCTGGCGCAGGTTGAGCGCGATCAGCGGGTCGCTCACCGTGACGTTGACCAGCCCGCTGGAGAAGTTCTTCGCCTCGGTGCCGGTGATCTGGCCGGCGACG
>DASSPL010000374.1:0-13284 GCA_035699685.1 Burkholderiales bacterium
GCGACGATGCCGACCAGCCGCTTCTCGCGGTTCACCACCGGCAGGCGGCGCACCTGGTTCTCGGCCATGTTCTTCGCCACGTGGTCGATCTCCTCGTCCTCGTAGCAGTAGAGCACCTGCTCGGTGCTCATCACGTCCCGCACCGGCGTATCGGGGCCCTTGCCGAGCGCCACGGCGCGGATGGCAATGTCGCGGTCGGTGATCATGCCGACCAGGCGGTCGTTCTCGCCGACGGGCATCGCGCCGGCGTTGATCTCGTCCATCATCTTCGCCACGTCGCGGATCGACTGTCCGGGGCTGGCGACGCGCACTTCGCGCGTCATCGCTTCGCTGACTCGCATAGGGGGTCCTCCTTGTGGGTTAGTCCCGCCTGGATCCGAGCAAGAGATAGACCGTGCCGATGAGAAAGGTGACGGTCAAGGCAATGCACGCGCCCACGGCCAGCGCCGCGGCCGGAATGACGAACACCTTGGCCTGGGCGGCCAGGGCCTCGGTGGGTGCGATGGCGAGGAAAAGCGACGCAGCGATCATGATCCAGCGCCGGATGTAAGGCACCAGGATCCAGCGCATGGCGCGGTTGTACGAAAGATTGCGCGCGCGCACCGGCGCGGGCCCGCTCGAGGCGTCCTTGAACAGGGCGAAAGGATCTAGATACAGCAGGAGCTGCCTGGGCAGCGGCAGCCGCGCGCGCTTCTCGCGCAGCAGCAATGCCTCGATGTCCGCGTCCTTCGACTGCGTCATTACTGCGTGGGCCGGGTGGCCCCCATGCCGGCCTTGATGCGCCCGCCCTTCTTCATGCACGCGTCCCTCTCGGGGCCGAGCAGGTCGTCGCAATTGCGGCGCGTGTCGGAGCCGCCGCCGGCAGCGGGGCGGTCCTTTTCCGCGTCGGGTGAACGGTTCTGCTCGGCGAGGCAGCGCTCGCGCTCGGAGCCCGCCAGCGCGTCGCACATGCTGCGTGCGATGTTCGGCGGCTCCGCGGTATCGCTACGCGGCGCGACCTGGGCGGAGGCGGTGAACGGCAGCGCGAAGGCAACAGCAATCAGTAAACGTTTCATGTCAGGCTCCCGGGGCCGGCGCGACGATCTGCACGCTCGTCGCCTGCGGCCCTTTGTCGCCGAGATCCGGCACGAAGCTCACCTGGGTGCCGACCGTCAGGCGCTCGAAATCGTCGTGCAGCACGGCGTTGCGATGGAAATAGAACTGCCGGTCGTCCTCGACCGTGCGGATGAAGCCGTAGCCCTCCTCGCCGAACACCTTCTCGACCACGGCGTGCGGCTTGCCGTTGTGCACCTTCTCCTCGCGGCGGCGCAGCTCCACCGTCTTCTTCAGCTGCTTCTCGATGGCGCCGAACGCCTCGTTGATCAGCGCCGGCAGCTGCGTCTGCATCTCGTGGATCTGCTTCTGCTTCTTCACGGCGAGGTCGTGCTGCGGAATGCGCACCTCGACCATGACGCTGTAGCGGTTGTCCTTGCGGTGCGAGCCCTGCTCCTGCGACAGCGTCACGTGGCAGCTGGTTATGTCGTCGGAGAACTTCTCCAGGTGCCGCATGCGCTCGGCGACGTACTCCTCGACCCACGCGCTGCGATCCACGTCCTTGAAAATCACTTGCGGTGCCACTTGCATGCGTTCCCTCCAATATCCTTTAGGGGATACGCCGCAAGAAACGTTCATGCCGCAGCGCGTCAATCATCCGCTGCGTGCACGGAATGGGCTGAAAGGGCGATTTCCCGGCGTCCGGAGCCGGGGCAGAATCTTGGCCGTGCGGGGATAGCTCAATGTAGAGCGCGGTCTATCCCGGATCGAGACATGAGGTCGTCCCTCATTCCCCGCTCCACCGAATTCAAGAAAAGCGGAGCGCCGAGCCGGCGCTCCGCTTTTTTGGTCAGTACTTCTTGCTGCTGCTCGACCCGCCGTTTCCGGACGATTGCGATTGGCTGGCGCCCGAGGTCGCGCCGGTGGCGGAGCCGGACTTGCCCGCATGCGCCGCGCCGTGCTCGTCCTTGGACAGCTTGCCGTCGGAGTTCTTGTCGAGCTTGCTGAACTCCTTCTCGTGCGGCGAGCCCTTCGCTTCCTCTTTCGAGATGAAGCCGTCGCTGTTCTTGTCGAGGTCCTTGAACATCTGGTCGCCGCTCGACGACGCGCTCGCCCCGGTCGAGGCGGAGCCGCCGGTGGCCGCAGAGCCCGACTTGCCGCTGCCCTGGCTCATGCTCGAGCCGGCCTTGGCATCGCTCGAAGCGCCGCTCGCGGCCTTGTCGCCGCCGGCATAGGACGGAATTGCAAACGCCGCGGCGATCGCGGCGGCCATCAGGGATTTCAGGAACATTGTGGATCTCCTCCAAGGGTTGATGAAGCGCAGAGGAGAGAGCAAGCGCTGTGCCGGGAAATTCCGTACGTCGTTCGAATTACGGCCTTTTGAGGGTGGTGAACTCGGCGGGAGCGATGCGGCCGTCGCCGTTGCGGTCGACGGCGGCCCAATTGTTCTGCTGGCCGTAGCCGCGCGCGAGCTCCTCGCTGCTGAGGAAGCCGTCGCCGTTGCGGTCGAGCTGTCGGAAGAGACGCCTGGCCTCGGCCTCGTCGTACACCACGGCGGCGCTGCCGCCAGCCGCCGCGGAGGACTGGGCCACAGGCTTCTCGGCCGGTGCGGCGCTCTTCTGCTGATCGGCGGGCTGCTGCGCCATCGCGTGGCCGGCGACCAGGAATGCAAAGGCGAGGCTGATAGGTCTCATGCCCCCGGCGGCGCGCAAGATACGTACCGGGTACGGAATCAGAGCGTCGGGTTGTCGCTCGGCAGGCCGAGGGCGACGCGGCCGTAGGTGGTGGAGGCGATGTCGGTGTTGAAGGAGAAGTGCTGCTTGACGGCGTGCGCGTCGCGGAAGGCTCGCGGCGTGGCGCCGGATTCGTAAAGGCCGCTCGCGCCGGAGAGCGCGAACATGACATCCACCGCGCGCACGGCCCAGTCGACGGCATAGGCGCCCTCGAGACGGTAGCGCGCCTTGGTCTTCGCATCGGGCACTTCGCCGGCCTCGATGAGCTGCTGCGCCTCGCGGCAGTTGGCGAGCTGCACCAGGCGCGAAGCGCGCGCATAGGCGGTCGCTTCGCCCAGGCGGATCTGCGTGCTCTGGATCTCGGCGACGCGTGCCCCCGTCATGCGGCCCGCCCTCGGGCCATAGTCCTCGATCAGCCCCTCGGCGATGCCCAGCGGCACGCCCGAGAGCATGTAGGGGAAGAGCGCGAACACCGGCATCTGGAACAGCGGGCCGGGATTCACCGCGCTGCCCGGGGTCGGCCCGCCCTTGGTGTCGGCGACGGCGAGCGTGCGGTGCTCGGGGACGAACTGCTCCTTCGCCTCGACGTCCATGCTGCCGGTGCCGCGCAGCCCGCCGGCATGCCAGTTGTCGATCACCGTGTATTGCGACCTGTGCAGCATGAACACGCGCTGCTCGGGCGGAGCGTTCTCGTCCAGGAAGGCGAGCCCGGCGAGCATGTTCCACTCCGAGGGGTGCACGCCGCTCGAGAACGGCCAGCGGCCGGAGAGGACGTAGCCGCCTTCGACCTTCCTCGCCTTGGCCGCCGGAAACACGAACGACGAGGCGATGAGCGCGTCGCGGTCCTTGTCCCAGACTTCATCCTGCACTTCCCTGGGGAACATGCCGAGCATCATGTGGTGCGCGGCGTAGTTGACCCATACCCAGGACGTCGACGGGCAGGCCCTGGCGAGCAGGGCGCCATAGGTCACGACCGCATCGAAGGGCAGCTCGGCGCCGCCGACGCGCCTGGGTTGATGGATGCGGAAGAGCTCCGCGTCGTGGAAGTCGCGCAGCGTCTCGTCGGGCAGGCGGCGCAGCTCCTCGCACTTCGGCGCCCGCTCCTTGAGCTTCGGCAGCAGCGCCTCAGCGCGCTGCCAGAGTGTCTTGGCCTTTGAACCAGTCAAGGATCTGCTCTCCCGTCCAGAGCCGCGCGCCGGGGCGCTGCCGGATGTATTCGTAGAGGCGCTCGAGGTACGCGATGCGGTGCGGCGCGCCGGTGATGTACGGATGCACGCTGATCGCCATGACGCGCGCCGTCTTCTCGCCCTCCGCGTACAGGCGGTCGAAGGTGTCGATGCCGCGGCGCAGCCATTCCTCCGACGGGTGGTGCTGCAGCGCCATCATGGCGATGTCGTTCATCTCCACCGTGTAGGGCACCGAGTACATCGGGCCGTGCGCGGTCTGGATCACGGTCGGCTGGTCGTCGAGCACCCAGTCGGCGACGTACTCGATCCCCGCCTCTTTAAGCCAATCGATGGTGTCGTAGGTCTCGGTGAGGCCCGGGCTCTCCCACCCCCTGGGCGGCTTGCCGGTGAACCGCTTGATTGCGGCCACGGTGTCGGCAATCGCCTTGCGCTGATCCTCGACGTGGTGCATCGGCCGCTGGATCCAGCCGTGGCCCATGAACTCCCAGCCGGCGTCGCGCGCCGCCTCGGCGACTCGCTTGTAGCTGTCGATCACCGAGCCATTGATGGCCAGCGTGGCCTTGAGGTTGAACCTGGCGAGCACGTCGACGAAGCGCCAGAAGCCGACGCGCATGCCGTACTCGTGCCACGCCCAGTTCGGCAGGTCGGGCTGCAGCGGCTGTCCATAAGGTGGCGGCAAGACCGTGCGCGGCATGTTGCGCTCGATCGACCACTCCTCGACGTTGACGATGGTCCACACCGCGACGCGGCCGTCGTCGGGCAGCCTGAGCGGCGGCCGGTCGACGATCGCTGAATAGGGAATGCGTTCCTTGGGCAGCTGCATGGCGGCACTATACCTTCCGATAGCCGAGCTCATGCGACAGCACCGCCGCGCAGCGCTTGAGCGCGATGGCCACCGGGCCCTGCGGCGCGAGGTTGAAGGTGCCGCTCGCGCCCACCGCGAGCAGCGTGAGGGCGATGGCGCCGCGGTGGTCGAACACCGCGACGGCCATCGCGTCGGCGCCTGGCACGAGGCGCTGCTCCACGACGCCGATGCCCGTCTCGCGCACGCGTCGCAGCACGCGCTCGAACGCCGCGCGCCTGCCGGGCTCGAGCTCCGCCTCGAGGAACGGGGCGACGACATGCGCGGGCATGAATGCGGCGAACACCAGGCCCGATGCCGAGCGCGTGATCGGCACCACGGTGCCGGCGCGCACGTTCATGCTCACGGCGTGCGACGACTCCTCGATGCGCACGATGGTCGGGCCGCGGTTGCCCCAGGCCGCCACCGCGACCGTCAGGTCGACCTCCCGGCCGAGCGCCTCGAGCGTCTCGGAGGCGAGCTTCACCGGGTGCAAGCCGTTCAGGCAGGCGAGCGCCATGTCGAGCGCGTAGGGCCCGAGGCGATACGCGCCCTCCTCGTCCTGCACCGCGAAGCCGCTGCGGCAGAGCGATACCACGTAGCGGTGCGCCTTCGACGCCGACATCCCCGCCGCGACGGCCAGGTCGCGCAGCTTGACCGCGCGGCCGGCGTCCACCAGGGTCTTCAGGACCCGGATGCCCGCCTCGAGCGACTGGATGCCGGTCTGCTCGCGGGAGCGGCGCTTTTTCGCCTTATGCAACCCGGCGAGCGGCTGGACCAGCGGCGAGCGTACGGAGGCCATTGCAGAATAAGGAAATTGCTTGCGGCATTGTAAACACCTAGGCTGGCCGGCAGGAGGAATGGCCCAATGAACCAGCGAAACGACGCGCTCGAGCGCGACACCCTTTCCCAGGACGCCAAGGCCCTGAACATCGTGCAGTTCTGGGAGCAGCGCGCGGACATCGAGCTCCTGCAGCCGAGAAACCGCGCCAGGCCCTACCGGTGGAACTGGACCGACATCGAGCCGCGGCTGCGCGTCGCCGCGCGCACGGTGCCGATCGAGGAATGCGAGCGCCGCGCGCTGGTGTTCAAGAACCCCGGCATCCCGGACAAACCCTACATCACCAACACCATCTTCGCCGCCTACTCGCTCTACAACCCGGGCGAGCGCGCCCCGGTGCACCGCCACACCCCCAGCGCGAGCCGCTTCGTGCTGGAAGGCGACGGCGGCTTTACCGTGGTCGAGGGCGAGAAGCTGCCGATGGAGCGCGGCGACCTCGTCATCACGCCGCACGGCACCTGGCACGACCACGGCAACGACGGCAAGGCGGCGGTGATCTGGGTCGACGTGCTCGACGTGCCGCTGGTCGAGTCGCTGAACGCCACGATGTTCGAGTTCGATTACCGCGAGGCCGGCGAGAAGCGCACCCTGCAGTCGCATACCGTGCCGGTGGGCCACTCGCAGAACCTGTACGCGGCCGGAGGCGTCAAGCCGCTGTTCGTCGAGCACCGCCGCTCCGCGAAGGAGCACTCGCCGATGTTCTCGTACAAGTGGCGCGATACGCGCCAGGCGCTGGAGCGCATGGGCGCCTACGAGGGCAGCCCGGCCGACGGCATCATCATCGAGTACGTCGACCCTACCAACGGCGGCCCGGTCATGCCGACCATGTCGTTCCGCGCGCAGATGCTGCGCCCCGGCGAGACCACCAAGTGGCGCCGGCGCACGGCGAGCAGCATGTACTGCGTGCTGGAAGGCGAAGGCCGCGTCGAGTTCGAGAAGGAAACCCTCGACTGGCGCAGGAACGACGTCTTTGCCGTGCCCGGCTGGCACTGGAGCCGCTTCGTCAACCCGACCCAGGCGCCGGTGTTCCTCTACTCCGTGAACGACGTGCCGACGATGAGCAAGCTCGGGCTGTTCCGCGAGGAAACGAAGTGAGCGAGAAGTGGATCGAGGTCGAGGTCGAGGGCGGGCGCATGGCCGCTTTTCTCGCCACGCCCGCGAAGGCGGCGGCGCGGGGCGGCCTGGTCATGCTGCAGGAGATCTTCGGCGTCAACCCGGCGATGCAGGACAAGGCGCGCCGCTTCGCCGCCCTGGGCTTCACCGTCCTGGTGCCCGACCTTTTCTGGCGCATGAAACCACGCCTGTCGCTCGGCTACGGCGAGGAGGAGCGCAAGCAGGCGTTCGGCTACATGCAGAAATTCGATTTCGCCGCCGGCATCCGCGACATCGCCGCCGCGGCGCGCTGGCTGGAAGACCAGACGCAGGGCAAGGTCGGCGTGATCGGTTTCTGCCTCGGCGGCAAGCTGGCCGTCGCGGCGACGGCCGCCTACCCCTTCGCCGCGGTGGCTTCCCTGTACGGCGTCAAGCTGGAGGCCGACCCCGAGCGGCTGCAGGCCGTGCAGGTGCCGCTGCAAATCCACGTCGGCGACAAGGATGCGCACGTGCCGATGGATGCGGTGCAGAAGATCCGCGAGCTCGTGAAGGACAAGCCCGGCGCGGAGGTGTTCGTCTATGGCGGGGCGCAGCACGGCTTCTTCAACGCCGGCCGGCCCGAGGTGTACGACGCGCGCGCCGCCGGAGAAGCCGAGCGGCGCGTCTCGCAACTGTTCCGCAAGGCGCTCGCCTGAGTCGATTACCATATCGGCAAAGGAGGAGTTCATGATCCGCAGAACATTCGGCTTCATCGCCGCCGCCACGCTGTCGTGCGCGGCCGGCGCCCAGACGGTGGGCTTCGCGACGCTCCCGCCCGGCTCGATCCTGCACGCGCAGGCATCGGTGATCGCGAAAGTGGTGCAGGACAATTCCAAGCTGCAGGTGCGCGTCATCGGCTACGGCGGCGACGCGCCGATCCTCGAGGCGGTCAACTCGCAGAAGGCGGACTTCCTGCTGCTCGACGTCGGCGAGGTCGCCGAGGCGCTGCGCGGCGAGGGCAACTGGAAGGGCAAGCCGCACGCCAACCTGCGCAACGCCATCACGCTCTACGGCTTCCAGATGGCCTTCTGGGTGAAGAAGGACTCGCCCATCAACACCATCGCCGACCTGAAGGGCAAGCGCGTGCCGTCCGACTGGGTGCAGCAGACCAGCGTCATCATCCACATGGGCTCGCTGCTCGACGCCGGCGGCATCGGCTGGAACGACGTCGTCAAGGTGCCGGAGGTGAACGTGGTGCGCGCGGCAGACGACTTCAAGGCGGGCAAGCTCGACCTGCTGTTCTTCGCCGTCGGCGCGCCGAAGGTGCAGGAAGTGGCCGCCTCGGTCGGCGGGCTCAAGGCGGTGCAGCTCGACGCGCGGCCCGACGCCGAGAGCATCCTCAAGAAGCACCGTCCCGAGTACTACTTCTCGACGGTGAACCCCGCGCCGCACATCGCCGGCATCGACAAGCCGCACAAGGTGCAGACCATCGACTTCGTCGTCGCCGTCGGCGCGCACGTGAAGGAAGACGTGGTCAAGCAGTTCGTGCAGGCGGTCCACAAGAACAAGAAGGGGCTGGTCGAAGGCCATCCGAACTTCAACCTGTTCCAGGAAGGCAACGCCGGCAAGGTGCAGCCGCGCCTGCCCTACCACCCGGCCTCGATCCAGTACTTCAAAGAAGCGGGCATCTGGAAAGGCTGAGCGCCCGCACCCTCGCCCAGGGAGGGCTCGCCGCCCTCCTGATCGCGGGCTCGATCGCCTGGTCGCTCGACCTTTTCCGCAAGGTCGGGCTGGTGCTTTTCGCCGAGCAGTTCGTCGCCGCGTGCTACGGCATCGGCCTCGCGCTCACCTTCATCCAGTTCCGCTTCGCCCGGGCGGCGGTGGCCGAGGCCGGCCAGGGCGCCGACCCCGGCGCCGTCCCCTGGTACGACTGGCTGCTGGCGGCACTCTCGCTCGCCACCTGCGCGTACGTCTTCGCGCGCTTCCCGACGCTCACCGCGATGTCGGGGCAGGTGACCTTCGAGACGCTGTCGCTGTCGATCATCCTGACCGTGCTGACGGTCGACGCGGTGCGCCGCACGATCGGCTGGTCGCTGGTGATCATCCTGCTCGCCCTCGCGCTCTATGTCATCGTCGGACACCTGGTGCCGGGGCGCATGCAGACGAGGAACGTCCAGTACGGCGAGCTGCTGGTCTACCTCAACATGGACAACAACGGGCTGCTCGGGCTGGTGCTGCAGATCACGGTGATCGTGATCATCCCGTTCGTGCTGATGGGGCAGCTCCTGATGCGTTCCGGCGGCTCGGGGTTCTTCAACGACATCGCCATTGCGCTGATGGGCCGCTACCGCGGCGGGCCGGCGAAGATGGCGGTGGTCGGCTCGAGCCTGTTCGGCATGATTTCCGGCGTCGCGGCGGCGAACACCGTTGCGGTCGGCGTGGTGACCATCCCGCTCATGAGGCGCTCCGGCATGCCGGCCAAGCTCGCCGCGGCGGTCGAGGCCTGCGCATCCAACGGCGGCCAGCTGATGCCGCCGGTGATGGGCGCGGTCGCCTTCGTCATGGCCGACTTCCTGCAGATTCCGTACAAGGAAGTGGCGATCGCCGCGATCCTGCCGTCGGTCATGTACTACGCCGCGCTCTTCATCCAGGCGGACCTCGAGGCGGCACGCTACGGCTTCGGCAAGGTCGACGCCGACAAGATTCCCGCGGTGCTCAAGGTGCTGAAGGCGGGATGGCTGTTCCTCGTGCCCTTCGTCGCGCTCGTCTACACCATGTTCTGGCTCAACCTCGAGCCGGAGTACTGCGCAATGGTGGCGAGCGTGGTGATCATCGCGCTCGGCTTCGTCTTCGGCTACGACGGCCATCGCATGACGCTGCGCGACGTCTGGCAGGCGGTCGTGCAGACCGCAGGCGGCCTGTGCGAAATCCTGGTGATCTCCGCCGCCGCCGGATTCATCATGGCGCTCTTCCAGGTGAGCGGCCTCGCCTTCGCCTTCGCCGCGTACCTCGTCGACCTCGGCGGCCAGAGCCTCATCCTGCTGCTGATGCTTGCCGCCGTCGTCAGCATCATCCTCGGCATGGGACTGCCGACGATCGGCGTGTACATCATGCTCGCCATCCTCGTCGCGCCGGCACTGGTGAAAGTGGGCGTGCCGCCGCTCGCCGCCCACCTCTTCATCCTCTACTTCGGCATGATGTCGCTCATCACGCCGCCGGTCGCTCCCGCAGCCTACGTCGCCGCCGCGATCGCCGGCTCGCCGTCGATGGCCACCGGCTGGACCGCGATGCGCTTCGGCTGGAGCTCGTACATCGTGCCCTTCATCTTCGTCTATGCGCCGGCGATGCTGATGAAGGGCAGCTGGACCGACATCATCGTGGTCACGCTCACCTCGCTCGGCGGCATCTGGCTGATCTGCGCTGCCATGGTCGGCTTCTTCACGCGCGTGCTGCCCGGGGGCATGCGCATCCTCTTCGCCGCCGCGGGCATCATGCTCCTGCTCCCGCACCAGGCTTCGAGCCTCATGCTCGCCATCAACCTCGCCGGGCTGGCGCTCGGCGTATTCGCGGTGTTCTACGAGTTAAGGCTGCGACGGCATCCGCCCGGGCTGGCCTGACGGCACGAGGTTTGCTTCATCGATGCCAAAGGAGCAACGCGACATGCCACTGCCTATCCTCAAGCTCGCCATCCTGGCCGGTGCCGGCTACTACTTCTACAACCAGCAGCGCAGGAAGCGGGCGGTCGGCTCGCAGACCAACGCCAGCGAGGCGATCGACGACATCAAGCTTCGCCCGAACGCGAGCAGCGACGAGCACCTCGACGCCGCGGTGATGGAAACCTTCCCCGCCAGCGACCCGGTCTCGTCCAGCAAACCCTCCGAAACCGCCTGGGAGCGCCAGCAGCGCCTGAACAAGGGCGGCTAGCCTATTCCGGCCTGGGATTGTGCTTGCCCGCGTTCCAGCCGCGGCTGCCGAGCGCTTTCTCGGCAATGTCCCTTGCCACCGGCTCGAGCGGCGTGGCCATGGAGTCGTTCCAGCGGTTGAGGAAGCCGAACATCGCGACGACGCCGAGGATCTCGACGACCTCCTCCTCGCTCCAGTGTTTCTTCATCTGGGCGAACAGGTCATCGGTTACGGCGTTGGGTTGCGATGCCGCGGCCAGGGAAAACTCGAGCGCCACGCGCTCCCGGTCGGTAAAAAGCGAGCTGGTGCGGAAGTCCCACAGCGCGGCGAGACGCGCGTCGTCGACGCCGAAGTTCTTCGCGCCCAGCACCGTATGGGCCTGGCAGTAGAGGCAGCCCGCAGCCTTGCTCGCGAGGTGCCCGATCAGCCGGCGAAAGCCGAGGTCCACCTTGCCCGCGGGGTCCATCACCGCGGCGTTGAGCTGCGCGAAGGCCTGCACGAGCTTGGGCTTCCTTTGCATCGTCAGCACGCTGTTCGGCGCGAAGCCGAGCGTGGTGAGGAAGAAGTCGAAGAAGGGCTTGAGCTCCGGCGTGTGCTCGGGCGGCAGCGGCGCAAGCCGTGACATGAGCTAGTTGAGCGCCTTCAGCTTCGGCATCACGCCGCGGGCGAAGCGCTCCATGCTGGCCCGGGTGAGGTCCGCCGGCAGCGTGCCGAACTGGCACATGACGAGCAGGTTGCCGAAGCGCATCTCGTTCCAGTAGCCGGTGAAGGCCTTGGTCACGGTCTCGGCGCTGCCGCAGACGAAGAGGCCGAGCTCGAGCGCCTGCTCGATCGACACGTCGCCGAACATCTGCGCCTTGGCCTTCATCACGTTCTTGAGCGACTCGCGCGAGGTGTAGCCCGGCGGCAGCAGCATCTCGAGCGGCATCCGCACGAAGACGTTGCGGAAGGCCTCGAAGTGCGGCTTCGCCTCCTGCCTCGCCTGCTCGTCGGTGGCGCCGACATACACGGGCACCGCCCATCCGAGCTGGCTGTCCTTCGCCTGGTAGCCGTAGCCGCTGGCGGTGTCGCGATACTGCTTAAGGTAGCGATGCACCACCTTCACGGGGCTGAAGGTCTGCAGGTACGCGTAGCGCCGGTCGGGATGCGAGGCCCAGTCGATGGTTTCCTTCGAGCCCTGCGACGGTATCCAGATCGGCGGGTGCGGCTTCTGGTAGGGCCGCGGCCACAGGTTCACGTAAGGCACCTTGTAATGGTGGCCCTGGAAGGAGAACGGCCCGGGCTCGGTCCACGCTCTTACGATCAGGTCGTGCGCCTCGTGGAAGCGATCGTGCGAGAAGGTGGGGTTGACGCCGAACGTGTGGTACTCGGCGCCGATGCCGCGCACGAAGCCGGTGATGAGGCGCCCGCCGCTGATCACGTCGATCATCGCGTGCTCTTCCGCCACCGTCAGCGGATGCGAGCGCAATGGGAGAGCGCTACCCAGGATCGCGATCTTCGCTTTTCTTGTTTTTCTTGCAAGAGCGGAAGCAGTGACGATCGGCGACGGCATCAGGCCATAGGCGGTCTGGTGATGCTCGTTCACGGCGACGACGTCGAAGCCGAGCTCCTCGCCGTACTCGAGCTCGTCGAGGTAGCGGTTGTAGAGCCGGTGGCCCTTCTGCGGATCGAAGTTCCTGTTGGGCAGCGTGACCCAGACGGTGCCGTGCTTCCTGCCGGCCTCGAGGTCGAGGTCGGCGTAGGGCATGAGGTGAAAGAGGACGATCTGCATTTAGCGGGCGAAGCCGAAGATGACGTCGCAGAATTTCTCCATCTGCTCGACCTGCGGCAGGTGGCCGCACTGCTCGAAGATGTTCATTTCCGCCTTGGGCAGGAGCCGCTTGATCTCGTGCGCGGTGGCGACCGGCAGGATCTCGTCCTGCGCGCCCCAGATGATGCTCACCGGCACCTCGATGCGGTGCAGCCACTTGGCGAGGAAGGGATCCTGCAGCCGCGGCTCCCACGCGAGGCGGGCGGTGGTGTGGCGGTTCTTGAGGCCGAGGTCGATCGCTTCCGGCGTCTCCGGGATGGCGAGCCGCGCTTGAGCGTACTTCTGGTCGTGGAAGAGCTTGCGCACCATCTCCTCCTGCGGCAGCAGGAAGATGTCGGCCGGCTCGGCGCCGGGGGCGAACAGGCCCGCGGGGCTGACGAGCACCACCGCGCCGATGCGCGAGGTGTCGCGCACCGCCATCTCCATCGCCATCCAGCCGCCCATCGAGCTGCCGACGATGATCGCCTTCTCCAGCTCGAGCGCCTTCAGGAAATCGAGGTAGAAGTACGCCACGTCGTGGATGTTCTCGAGCCATTCCGGCTCATCCGACTGCCCGTAGCCGGGATGGTCGGGCACCAGCACGTCGTAGCGCGTGGCGAGCTTCTCCATGAACGGCAGCACCACGGGTGCGCCGCTCGCGCCATGCAGGAAGACGAGCGGCCGCCCCTTGCCTGCGCGCCGGTAATGCGTGCGGCAGCCGTCGACCTCTATGAAATGATCAGTGAACGCCATGCTTGAGCTTGCGTCCGGCCACGCCGGACTCCTGTATGACAACGGGAATCTCGGCGAAATTCATCGGCGCCATCACGTGCGCGCCAGCGACGCCGGGGATCTCGGCCAGCTCGCGCAGCACCTCTATGCAGATG
>DASSPL010000375.1:0-2869 GCA_035699685.1 Burkholderiales bacterium
TTCCAGATTTCCTCGGGCTCGGGGTTGAGCCAGACGCATTTCGGGTAGACGTCGGTGACGCGCTTGACCCACACCGCGCCCGGCTCCTCGTTGAAGTACTCGACCGAGCCGCCCGGCTGCAGGATCTCGTACGGGCTCATCGTGGCGTCGCCGACGAAGATGACCTTGTAGTCGTGCCCGTACTTGTGCAGCAGCTCCCAGGTGCGCGTGCGCTCGGAGTGGCGCCGGCGGTTGTCCTTCCACACGAAGTCGTACAGGCAGTTGTGGAAGTAGTAGAACTCGAGGTGCTTGAACTCGGTCTTGGCGGCGGAGAACAGCTCCTCGGCGAGCTTGATGTGGTCGTCCATGGTGCCGCCGATGTCCATCAGCATCAGCACCTTGATGGCGTTGCGGCGCTCGGGGCGCATGTGGATGTCGAGGTAGGCCTTGCGCGCGGTGCTGTTGATCGTGTTCTCGAGGTCGAACTCCTCGGGCGCGCCCTCGCGCGCGAACTTGCGCAATCGCCTCAAGGCGACCTTGATGTTGCGCGTGCCGAGCTCGACCGAGTCGTCCAGGTTGCGGTACTCGCGCTGGTCCCAGACCTTCACCGCGCTGCGGTTGCGGCCCTTGTCCTGCCCGATGCGGATGCCTTCCGGGTTGTAGCCATAGGCGCCGAAGGGCGAGGTGCCGCCGGTGCCGATCCACTTGCTGCCGCCCTGGTGGCGGCCCTTCTGCTCTTCCAGCCGCTGCTTCAGCGTCTCCATCAGCTTTTCCCAGCCGCCGAGGGCCTGGATCTGCTTCTTCTCCTCCTCCGACAGGGTGAGCTCGACCTGCTTCAGCAGCCATTCGAGCGGGATCTGCGCCTCGATCCCGGGGATGGTCTCCACGCCCTGCCAGAACTCGGAGAAGGCGCGGTCGAACTTGTCGTAGTTGGCCTCGTCCTTCACCAGCGCCGTGCGCGACAGGTAGTAGAACTGGTCGATGGAGGGCTCGATCACCTTCTTGTCCATCGCCTCCAGCAGCGTCAGGTACTCCTTGATGGAGACCGGCAGCTTGTGGCTCTTCAGCTTGAGGAAGAAGTCGATCAGCACGCGGCGCCTATTGTATTCCCCGGCCGGCAAGGCAATAAATCGTCAGGGGCGGCGCGAGCCGCGCGCTTTTCAGCGACGATAGCCGCCCATGACGACCGCCATCCTCGATCGCGACCTCATCGCCCAGATCCGGCACATCGAGCAGGCGAGCGGACGCGAAGGCATCTTTGCCGGCTGCGTGCGCAACCTGGAGTCGAACCTCGCCGCGTTCAGCGCGTCGTTTGCCGCCTGCCTTGCCCGCGGCGACACGGCCGGCGCGGCGCGTACCGCCCATAGCCTCAAGGGATCGTGCCAGCAGCTCGGCGCGCAGGCGCTCGGCGACGTGTTCGGCGAGATCGAGCGCTGGGCGAAGGCCGGCGACTACGCCCGGGCGCAGCAGACCTTCCAGGGCAGCGCGGCCTTGATTGCCGATTCCCTCGACGCGCTGAAACGCGCCTAGCCCCGCGCGCGCCGCGGGGGTACCGCGCCCTTGATCTGCGTGCGGTGCATCACGCGCCGCGAGCGCGGATCGAACGCGTCGCGGCGGTGCATGGTGGTGCGGTTGTCCCACAGAACGAGATCGCCCAGCGCCCAGCGATGGCGATAGACGGCCGTCTCGACATACGACCAGAGCTCGTCGAGCAGCCGCTCCGAGTCGGCGAGGTCGAGACCCATCACGTAGGCATTGCGCCGGCGCCCGAGGTACAGCGCCGCCTGGCCGGATACCGGATGGGCAAGGATGGCGGGATGAGGCGTGCCTACGGAAGTGCGCGGGTCGTCCGAGGGCGTTAGCCCCTTGCGCACGTAGCCGCCGGAGTCGTAGGTGCCGTCGTGCTTGATGTCGAGCCCGCGCACGCGCTCGACGAGCTCATCCGGCATCCGCGCCAGGGCCGCTTTCATGCTGCAGAAGCAGGTGTCGCCGCCCGTGGGCGGGATCTCGAGGGCATACAGCATCGACGCGTCGGGCGGCAGGGGCGCATAGCTCATGTCGGTATGCCACGCCGCTTCCCCGTCGCCGAGCGCGCCGATGGGATCGCCTTTCTCGTCGAGCACGTTGGAGACGATGTAGACCTGCGGATAGCCCGGCGGGGACTTGCGTCCCGCGCCCTGGTTGGGCGGCGAATCGAGCGCGCCGAAATGGCGCGAGAAGGAAAGAAGATCGTCGTCGGTCAGGCGCTGCTGCCGGAAGACGAGCACGTCGTGGCGGTACCACGCGCGCTTGATGGCTTCGACCTCGGCGAGCGTCACCCGCGCGAGATCGACCCCGCGCACCTCGGCACCGAGGGTGCCCAGCGAATGCACTTCCATGTCCAGGACCGCCGCCATCTCGCCTCCGTACCCCCGAGCAAGTGAGGATTTTTACCATCTTAGACAAGGACCTCGGGCTGGAATCGCAAAACTAGGTCAACCTTTCAAAAAGTCGGTCAGGGTTCCCTCGGAGTGCGATTTTCCGCAGTGATACTACGCCCGCTTCGAAAAACAACGCTTACACGAGGAGGGCGACGGTGGCGGACATGGTGCTCGTGCTGTTCATTCTGATGAGCGCGTATTTCATTCGCGGCATCACGGGATTCGGCTCGGGCCTGATCGCCGTGCCGCTGCTCGCGCTGTCGCAGCCGCTGCATTTCGCCATCCCGCTCGTGCTGGCGCTGGACTTCACCGCGTCGGTGGTGCTCGGCAGCACCAACAACAAGAAGGCCAACTGGAGCGAGATCAAGGTGCTGCTGCCCGCCGGGATGATCGGCGCGTGCATCGGCGCCTTCGCGCTCATCAGCCTGCCGACCAAGCCGGTGCTCATCGCGCTCGGCGCGTTCACCATG
>DASSPL010000376.1:0-8049 GCA_035699685.1 Burkholderiales bacterium
AACGACGGGTATGAAGTGATCGTCGCGGCTGACGCGATTGACGGCGGACACATGATCCTGGCTCACAAGCCGGACCTCATCGTGTGCGATATCGAGATGCCCTACCTGAATGGCTACGAACTCGCGGCGGCGCTGAAAGCCGATCCCTCCACCAAACACATCCCGATCGTCTTCCTGACCGTAAACGACGACGTGGGGGAAAAGGCAGCGCGGTTGGGGGCGGCCGCTTACCTGCGTAAGCCGGTTACCAGCGACCG
Source organism: Burkholderiales bacterium (assembly GCA_035699685.1). Taxonomy (GTDB): domain Bacteria; phylum Pseudomonadota; class Gammaproteobacteria; order Burkholderiales; family SG8-39; genus SCGC-AG-212-J23. Next base: position 258 of record DASSPL010000376.1, read on the forward strand.
ACTGCTGAGAGTGGTGGGCCTCTTCGCCGCACAGAATTGACCCGGACGAGCCCGGTCGCTGGCAAGCCCGGCAGGGCGATTCGAGCGGCCTAGAACAGCGGGGACAGCGCGGGATGGTAGCGTCATCGGCCTTTTCGTAATGTAAGGCGTGCTACTTGCCCCCATGCAACGGATGACCCGCAGCCCGCTGATTGCCCGGGCATTGGACGTGGCTGAGAAGTACCTCGGCACGACAGAGCTGTCTCGCCGGATGGGCGTATCGGAGGCCATCATCCAAGCATGGCGGGGGGACCAGCTGCCCATGTCCAACAGCGATTTCCTGCGGCTGATCGACATCATCACCAGCCTCGACGTCCGCTGGGAAGAATGGAATCCATAGCGCCACTTGGATCGGTAGCTAAGGCGTCCTAACGGAGCCAGGCTAACGCAAATATCATCAACACGACGACGTAAGAGAGCAGCACGGCCCGAATGGTCACCGTGGCGTAGCGCTCGTTTTCGTCCTCTTCGCGAACCACCGTCACCATGCGCAAAGATTAGTCGCGCGGCCCGGAAACCGCCTCGGTAAAAAGTCACGGTAGGTACGGGCGTTGCTGATTGGCGGCATGCACTGGACCAAGAGTCAGGACGTTGTCGCCGCGCTGCGCTCGGCCTTTGACCGTTTACGCGGGTCCGAAACGCTCCCCATATCCCGCCAGTTGCGGATGGGTATGCGAAGGCCGCCCTTGTGGCCTGACCGCCCGCCGGTGAAGGCAGGTCGTCGTCGACCCCAAAGGAGGTCTACCGACGGCTGACAAACTCAGCGGGTCGGCCTCACAAACATTTAGGACATCGAGATAACAGGCCGGAGAGGGCCTCCATTACGCTCGATCCATGGACCGCCACATCCGACTCTTCATGCGCGAAATGGAAGCCTCGCCGGACGCCACCGGTGAAGAACTGTGCCGCGCCCTGGAAGCGGCTCTCAGGAAGCGGTCTCGAGAGGAGCTGTTCAGCCTTGAGGTCAGCTTCGCCAGGGCTCATTTCCGGCAGTTGGCCCAGTTGTGCCGCACCATCGCGGCGGACCAACGCACGCACTAGCCCCGGGGCTATTCGCTGTCAGCGGCCTTGCCGCCGGAAGTGTCGACACCTTTTTCAATGGCATGCCGCGTCACCTGCATCTTCCGAACGCCCGCCCGCACGTACTCGACTAGAAGCTTGATGTGTTTCAACCTGCTATTGGCCAAACTATCTCTCGGGACCTCAAGAACAGCCATTGCGAGCTGTTCGTCAATCTCCGTGAGTTTCTCCAGCAGTGGATCGATGTCGTAGTTCACGCGAACACCTTACGCCCTATTCCGGCATCTCGCGCCGGATAAGTCGCCTGATTCCCCGGTTATTGACATAGATCAGGCGGCGCTCGTGTCGGGTTTAGCCGACGCGATCACGCGCGCGGCTTGAGCCCATTCGCCCGCGCCGGGACGAGCCGTTCGGCGGCCGAGTCATGCCTCGCCCGGTATAGTTCGGCCCGAAGGAGTCAAAATGATCGGGTTCATCGGACTGGGCGTCATGGGAGAGCCCATCTGCCGGCACATCGCGCAGAAGGGCGGCAAGCCCGTCGCCGGCTACGACCTCTCGCCACAGGCGCTCGAGCGCGCGAGGGCGCACGGCATCAAGCCGGCCGGCAGCGTGCGCGAGATCGCCGAGGCCTGCGACACGATTTTTCTCTCGCTCCCCGGCGCCCTGGAAGTGAAGCAGGTGTGCGTCGGACGCGCGAGCCTGCTGATCCACATGCGGCCCTCCACGTACGTCGTCGACCTCAGCACCACGCCGGTCGGGTTGGCGCGCGACCTCGAGGCGCGCTTCAGCGCGCGCGGCATCAACTTCATCGATGCGCCCGTCGCGCGCACCCGCGCCGCGGCGGAGGAGGGCAGGCTGTCGGTGATGGTCGGCTGCAAGGAGAACGTGTTCGCGCGCATCAAGCCGCTGCTCGCGTACTTCGCCAGCGACATCACGCGCTGCGGCCCGCCGGGCGCCGGGCAGGCGATGAAGATCATCAACAACATGATCCTGTTCCAGAACGTGGCGGCGCTCGCCGAGGCGCTCGCCGTGATCCGCAAGCTCGGGCTTGATCCGGCCAAGGCGCTCGACGTGCTGTCGAAGGGCTCGGCGGACAGCTTCGCGCTGCGCCACCACGCGGTAAAGGCGATGCTGCCGAACCAGTACCCCGAGCGCGCCTTCTCGGTGGAGTACGCGCTCAAGGACGTGAGCTACGCGATGGAGCTCGCCAAGCTCGCGCGCATCGACCTCACCGGCCTGAAGAACGCCAAGGCGCTGCTCGAGAAGGCGGCCGCCGCCGGCCACACCGCCGAGTATTTCCCCGTGGTTGCCAAGGTCGTCTGATGAACCGGCGGGCGTTTGTCGCCGCTCTGCTTTCGCTTCCGCTCGCAGCGCGGGCGCAGGCGAAATATCCCGAGCGGCCGATCCGCCTGGTGGTGCCGTTCGCCCCGGGCGGCGACGGCGACATCATCGCCCGGCTGTGGACGAAGTACGCCACGCCGCTGCTCGGCGGCAGCGTAGTGGTGGAGAACAAGGCGGGCGCCGGCGGCGCGATCGGCGCCGCCGAAGTGGCGCGGGCGAGGGGCGACGGCTATACGCTGCTCCTCGGCACGACGACCACGCAGATCATCAACCCGGCGGCGCAGGACGCGCCGCCCTACGACCCGATCCGCGACTTCGTCCTCATCGGCATGCTCAGCATGAATCCGACCTGCATCATCGCCAGCCCCGGCCTGGGGGTTAAGACGCTGCAGGAGCTGGTGGCGCTGATCAAGGCGAATCCCGGCAAGTACGCGTACGGCTCGGCGGGACCGGGGACGATCACCAACCTGACCGGCGAGCTCTTCAAGCTGCAGGCGGGCAGGCTGGAGATGCAGCACGTGCCGTACAAGGGCGGCGCCCCGGCGATGCAGGACCTGGTCGCCGGGCACATCCCGGTGATCACGCCGATCGTGTCCTCCGCGGTGCTCGCGCAGCACCGTGCCGGCAAGGCGCAGATCCTCGGCATCAACAGCACCACCCGCCTCAGGGCGGCGCCCGACATCCCGACCGCGGTCGAGGCTGGCGTGCCGGAGATGCGCGTGCAGGTGTTCAACGCGCTTTTCGCGCCCGACGACACGCCGCCCGCAGCTATAGCAGCACTGCGATCGGCGACCGCCCGGGTGAAAAGCGACGCGGCATTCCTCGCCGACCTCGAGAAGGCGGGCGCCGAGCCCTTCGCCGGCGACGAGGCGAGATTCATGGCCGACGAGGTGAAGCGCTGGAGCGCGCTCATCAAGGCCACCGGGTTCCGCATCCAGTGAACGCGCTCGACCTGCGCGCGTGGCTCGCCGAAGCCGACAAGCTCGGCGAGCTCAAGCACGTCCGCGGCGCCGACTGGAACCTGGAGCTCGGCGCGATCAGCGAGCTCAACGTCAAGAAGGACCTGCCGCCCGCGCTGCTGTTCGACGAGATCAAGGGCTACCCGCCGGGCTTCCGCGTGCTGACCTGCAGCACCAGCAGCCCGGCGCGGCTCTCCTCGATCCTTCGTCTGCCCGTGCAACGGACGCACAAGGGGCTGGTGGAGGCGCTGCGCGGAAAGCCGGCGCAATGGCAGGCCGCGGCCGGCCGCTTCCCTTGCACAGTGGTGAAGACCGGCCCGGCGCTCGAGAACATGCAGCGCGAGGTCGACCTGCTCAAGTTTCCATCGCCGCTGTGGCACGAGAGGGACGGCGGACGCTATATCGGCACCGGCTGCTCGGTGGTGACGCGCGACCTCGATTCCGACTGGGTCAACGTCGGCACCTACCGGGTCCAGGTGCTGGACAGGAACCACGTGGCGCTGGACATGGTGCCGGGCAAGCACGGCCGCATCCACTACGAGAAGCACAAGGCCGCCGGCAAGCGCTTCCCGGTGGTGATCGTGGTCGGCGCCGATCCGCTCGCCTACCTCATCTCGGGCATCGAGGTGCCTTTCGGCATGTGCGAGTACAACTACATCGGCGCGATCCTCGGCTCACCCGTCGCGGTGATTGCGGGAGAGCGGACCGGGCTGCCCTTCCCCGCGGCGTCGGAGATCGTGCTGGAGGGCTTCGTCGAGCCGGGCGACGAGCGCACCGAGGGGCCCTTCGGCGAATTCCACGGCTACTACCCCGGCAAGGAGGGAACCGCGCCCGCGGTCACCGTGGAGCGGATCTATTTCAGGGACAGCCCGATCATCGTGGGCAGCCCGCCGGCCAAGCCGCCCAACGATTACTCGTACTCCAAGGCGGTGATGCGCTCGGCGCTCCTCATGGACGCGCTGGTCGCCGCCGGGGTGCCGGACGTGAAGGCGGTTTGGGCGCACGAGATCGGCGGCGCCCGCATGTTCAACGTCGTCGCCATCCGGCAGCGCTATGCCGGGCACGCCCGCCAGGCCGGCCACATCCTCAGCCAGTGCGGCGTCGGCGCCTACATGTCGCGCTACTCGGTGGTGGTCGACGAGGACATCGATCCGGCCAACCTGCAGGAAGTGATGTGGGCGGTGGCGACGCGCACCGATCCCGCGATCGACATCGACATCATCGAGCGCGGCATGGGCTCCAAGAACGACCCCATGTTCGTCGCCTACCGTTACGACGCCCCCTTCAGCTCGAAGGCGGTGATCGACGCCTGCCGCCCCTGGGACCACCTCGGCGAATTCCCGGCGGTGGCCGAGGCGAGCAAGGAGCTGCAGGAGAGGACGCGGGCGAAGTGGAAGGACCTTCTCTGAGCGTGTAAAAGTTCACGCAGGAGGCGCCGCGAGGGCGCGACGCTTGCCGGGAATGTCGCTTGCTGGCACTGTCGCGGCCGGTACACAACAGTGTCTCCCCAGTCACCCGGGCGTTTGCGCGTTCTCATGGTCGACGATGAGCGCGACAGCCTGCTCACCCTCGGATTGCTCTGCCGCGAGCGCGGCATGGAAGTGCGCCTGATGCGCGAGGGCGCCGGCGTCGAGCAGGTGGTGGCCGAGTTCCGCCCGCATGTCGTCCTCCTCGACCTGGTGATGCCCGACCGCAGCGGCCTCGACATCGCCGGCGAGCTCACGCTGCGCTACGGGGAGGGCCGGCCGCTCCTCATCGCCGTTACCGCCTACGGCTCGGAGGATGACCGCCGCATGGCCATGGCGGCGGGTTTCCACGATTTCATCGCCAAGCCGTACGACCCCGCCGCGCTGGTGCGCCGGCTCGCGGCGCTGCCGGTGAAGGCCTAGCCGAGAAGGCTTTCGATGAAGCGCGGGTCCGCCGGCTTCATCAGGTGCACCTCGCAGCCGGCCTCGAGCGACTGCCGCCGGTCGTTCTCGGTGCCGTAGGCGCTGATGGCGATGATGCGCAGCGCGTCGCCGTGCTCGCGCTTCAGCCGCCGCGCCACCTCGAAGCCGTCGACCCCGGGCAACCCCAGGTCGAGCAGCACCACCTCGGGCCGCACGCGCCGCGCCATCTCTATCGCCGCCGCGCCGTCGGTCGCGATCTGCAGCCGGTGACCCTTGAGCTCCAGGATCAGGCCGAGGGTCTGGGCGTGGTCGGCGTTGTCTTCGACGATCAGGACCTGCCGCTGTCTCATGCCGCCAGTAGACGCGAAGCGGTACGGGCGCGTCCACCCCGGGCAGGCCGAATAAAGCCTTTATTCAAATGGTTGTAGTTGATCGACTACAAGAATTTCCTGACAACGACGACTGCGCCGGCGTGCGGTTTGGCCTATCTTGCTCCTGTCGCAGGAGCACGACCAAGAACAATGGACGCAGACGAATTCATTCAAAAGCTCGACCAGATCGAGGAGCAGGCGCAGCTGACGCTCGCCGAGTTCCCGAAATCGCTCACCAAGGAACGCCAGCGCATGATCATCGCGCTCGCGCGCTACCTGCGCACCGAAGCGCAGCGCAGCACGAGCGTCGGCAGGGGAGAGACGGTCGCCGGGGAGGCCACCGCCCGGCTGCGCAGCGTATGAGCGCCATGCTGCCGCCGGTTTCCGCGGACCTGAAGGCCAAGCTGCTGCAGATCGAGGAGCAGCTCCAGTTCGCCATCCGCGAGCATCCGAACCGTATCGCGCTCGACCGCATCAAGTTCGCGCTGGCGCTCGCCAAGTTCGTCCGCCACCAGGTCGACCTCGACGCCACCGTCGACCAGAGCCTGCCCGACCTGGACAGCGCGAGCTCCACTCGCCAGTAAAAAGGGCCTTGGGCGCCGCCCCCGCCCTGTTACAGTCGGTCAGTGTTCCCTGACTCGCTCGCCGACCGCGCTTCCGACGATGCAGCCGTGCGCCGTGTCGCGCGGATCATGGTGGTCGACGATGAGCCCGACACGGTCATCACGCTGCTGGAGCTGCTGCGCAGCGAAGGGTACGACGCCGAGGGTTTCGGCAGCGGCAAGGCCGCGCTGGACAAGCTCGCGGAGTTCGACCCGGACGTGCTCATCTCGGACATCGCGATGCCGAATCTCACCGGGTGGGACGTTGCCAGGGCCGTGAGAGCGAAGATGGGCGAGAGGCGTCCGGTTCTCATCGCCATCAGCGGCCAATACACGCAGGGCTCAGACAAGGTGCTGGCGCAGCTGAAAGGCTTCAACTACTACCTCGTGAAGCCCTGCGATCCGAAGACGCTGCTGTCCCTGATCGGCCCTTTGGCGGCCAATCTCGGCTAGCGGTTCCTTAGGATATTCCGGAACTACCGTTCCAGCACCCGCCGCAGGTCGTCGGGCGAGATCGGCTTGACGAGGTGCGCATCGCAGCCGGCGTCTAGGCTGCGCCGGCGGTCCTCCTGCTGGCCGAAGCCAGTCAGGGCCACGACCCGGACTTGGCGCAATCCGGGCTCGCGCCGCAGGGCGCGCGCCACCTCCAGCCCGTCCATGCCGGGCATCGAAATGTCCAGCAGCACCACGTCGGGCCGGCCGCTGCGCGCGGCGGCGAGCGCGGCGGCGCCGTCGTGCGCCGCCTGCACCTCGTGCCCCATCTGCGACACCACCATCTGCAGCGTCTCGGCGGCGTCGACGTTGTCGTCGACGATCAGCACGCGCTGCCGGGCGCGCGGACTGGCGTGCGGCCCCGAGGGCGCCGGGGAGTGCAGGCCGAGGCAGGAGGCGGCGAGCGGCAGCCGTACCGTGAACTCGGCGCCCTGGCCAAGTCCGCGGCTCGCCGCCGAGATGCTGCCGCCATGCAGCTCGACCAGTGCGCGCGCGAGCGCGAGGCCGATGCCGAGGCCGCCCTTCGAGCGCTGCTCGCTGCCCGCGAGTTGCCCGAACATCTCGAACAGGCGCGGCAGCGCGCCGGCCTCGATGCCGATGCCGCTGTCGCGAACGCGGATCACGGCCTCGTCGCCCTCGCGGCCGGCGTCGAGCCAGATCTGGCCGCCTTCGTCGGTGTACTTGGCGGCATTGGCGAGCAGGTTGGCGATGACCTGCGCCAGGCGCACGAAGTCGCCGTCGACGCTGAGCGTGTCCGCCGGCATGTTGATGTGGAAGCGGTGGCGCGCCGCCTCGATCGCCGGCCGCGCCGTCTCCACCGCCGAAAGCATGACCGAGGAGAGCAGCACCGGCTCCTTGCGCACCTCGATCTTGCCGCGCGTGATGCGCGACACGTCCATCAGGTCCTCGACCAGGCGGACGAGGTGAGCGAGCTGGCGCTCCATGATCGAGCGCGCGTGCTGCGCCTCGCCGCTCGCCGGGTCGATGATGCGCAGCAGCTGCAGGGCGTTCGAGATCGGCGCGAGCGGGTTCCTCAGCTCGTGCGCGAGCATGGCGAGGAACTCGTCCTTGTAGCGGCT
>DASSPL010000377.1:0-6199 GCA_035699685.1 Burkholderiales bacterium
GTCAGGATGCGCACGGTGTCCGACGGCAGCGCGAACCATCTGAACGGCGCCGTCAGCTCCAGCTCCGGCCGTGCCACCTGGAGCAGTCCGAGAAGATGGTACGAGCAGTTCTCGTCGAAAAAGAAGTACTGGTAATAGGCCGGAAGGAGTTCCCAGAGATGAAGTAGTACGCGTTCGACTTCGTGTGGCGAAAGCGCGAGCTCGTACTCCCAGAGATCGCGGTTTTCCATGTCGCTGTACTCGCGCACCTTGAGGTAGTACGGCAGCAGCGAGAACGTGCCGGGATAGCCGCCCATCAGGCCGCGCACCGCGAAGGTCAGGCCGTTGGTCTCGTCGGTGTTGGCGGCGGAGTTGACCGCGTACGCGAGCAGGCGGGTACGCTCGTCCTGGTCGCGGGCGTCGATGCGCAGCAGCGTGTGGCCGTACATCGACGAGGGATTGTTGAGGTAGGCCGAGGCGAATACCAGCGTGAGCTGCTGCGCGTTGAGCGCCGCGTGCCATTCGCGAAAACGCAGGCACTCGCGCCGCGGCATGCGCCGGCGGTCGAACCCGAGCTCGGCGTCCAGCCAGGCGTGCCGGGCGATGAAGGTGCACTGGGGGTTCTGCCGGTCGGCGGTCTCCTGCACGTCCGAGAAGAACGCGGCCAGCGTCGCCTCCAGCTCCGCGCGCGGATCGGTCTTGCCGCGCGGCGAGTTGAAGAACCAGGCGCTGTCGATCAGGCTGTGGAGCCCGGGCCCGACCAGGTCGGGCTCGTAGTGGACCAGCTTGCGCCACTCCGGCCGCTCGGCGAGCCGCATCTCGCGCGAGCGCGCGACGAGCTCGGCGAGATAGGCCTGGTCGGCCGCCGCGGCGAGCGGCGCCAGCGCTGCAACGAGAAGGAGGAGGCGGAGGAGCACGAAAAAAAACCCTGCGGGAAGACCCCGCAGGGTTTCGGGGTGTTGCTGTGCTTAGAGCGCGGCGGTGTAGCGCGAGAGCTGCGCGTCGGCGGCGAGCACCTGGCGCAGAGCCGCCACGATGTCGTTCGTCGAATCGGTCGCGAAGATCTTCGCCATGTTGTCCTTGGCGGCGCGGTTGAACGCGTCGCGGTCCTGGGACTGCACGCCCATCAGGTGCGCGAGCGAGTCGAGGGTCTCGCCGCTGCCGGTCGACATGTCACGCGCCAGCTGCTGGCGGTTGCCGTCGATGAACAGCGCCGTCTTCCAGTTGGAGCGCACCGCGCCGTCCTGCGTGCAGCCCGACGTGCCGCTCGTGATGGCGAACGTCTGGTTGCCGAAGGTGCCGTTGGTGGTGGCGCCGAGGACCTGCGGCGCGAGGCCGGACTGGCCGTCGAACAGCTTGGAACCCCAGCCGCAATTGCCGATGTTGTTCTCGCCGGCCGCCATGGCGGACGCGGGCAGGGCGATAGCTACAACTGCCAGAAGCTTCTTCATTCGGTTCTCCCAGTTTGACTGCAGTGAAGTCGTTGTTTCGCCGACTGTTTGCGTTGCCTTTGTGGTATTAGAGACAACGGTAGGGCCATTCTTCAGGCGCGGAGCGCGGGCTGTCAAGGCAGGGCGTCGCATCCATACAACGTTCCGGGGTCCACCGCCGCATAATTCGCTCGGATTGTAAAAATGACCGTCGAAACCGACCGCCTTATCTCCGCCCGTCCGACCTCCCCGCAGGAAGGGGAGTTCGAGCGATCGCTGCGGCCGCGCAGCCTGGCGGAATACGTCGGACAGGAGAAAGCGCGCGGCCAGCTGGAGATTTTCATCCAGGCGGCCCGCGCGCGCAGCGAGGCGCTGGACCACGTTCTGCTCTTCGGCCCGCCCGGGCTCGGCAAGACGACGCTCGCCAACATCGTGGCGCGCGAGATGGGCGTGAACCTGCGCCAGACCTCCGGCCCGGTGCTCGAGCGCCCCGGGGACCTGGCGGCGCTGCTCACCAACCTCGAGCCGCGCGATGTCCTGTTCATCGACGAGATCCACCGCCTGTCGCCGGTGGTCGAGGAGATCCTGTACCCCGCGCTCGAGGACTTCCAGCTCGACATCATGATCGGCGAAGGTCCCGCGGCGCGCTCGATCAAGCTCGACCTGCCGCCTTTCACGCTGGTCGGCGCCACCACCCGCGCGGGCATGCTGACCAACCCGCTGCGCGAGCGCTTCGGCATCGTCGCGCGGCTCGAGTTCTACAGCCAGGCCGAGCTCACGACGATCGTTCGGCGCTCCGCCGGCCTGCTGAAGGTTTCCCTCGATGACGACGGTTCCAGCGAGATCGCGTGCCGCTCCCGCGGCACGCCGCGCGTGGCGAACCGCCTGCTGCGGCGCGTGCGGGACTACGCGCAAGTCAAGGCCGACGGCCGCGTGACCAAGCCGGTGGCCGAGGCGGCGCTGAAGATGCTCGACGTCGACGCGCTCGGCTTCGACACGCTCGACCGCAAGCTGCTGCTCGCGGTGATCGAGAAGTTCTCCGGCGGGCCGGTGGGGCTCGAGAACCTCGCGCACGCCATCGGCGAGGACGCCGAGACCATCGAGGACGTGCTCGAGCCCTATCTCATCATGCAGGGTTACCTGCAGCGCACGCCGCGCGGGCGGATGGCCACGCTGGCGGCCTACCGCCACTTCGGGATTACCGCCCCCGCGCTACCACGGGATCTCTTATCCGATCCTTAAGCATCCCGGTCCGCGTCTACTACCAGGACACCGACGCGGGCGGCGTTGTCTTTCACGCGCAATACCTCGCCTTCATGGAACGCGCGCGCACCGAGCTGCTGAACGAGGCCGGGGTGGACCTCGCGCGCGTCGCCGACCAGCGCGGCGTGCAGCTGATGGTGTCCGAGATCACCGTGAAATATCACCGCGCGGCGCGCCTCAACGACCTGCTCTCGGCCAGCGCGGAAGTGGTTAGAATCGGCCGGGCGAGCGTCGTCTTCCGCCAGCTCGTGGAGCGCGCAGGCGAACTCCTGGTCGAGGCCGAGGTCACGATCGCCGTGGTGGATCGAGGCCGCATGAAGCCGGCTCGCATGCCGATAGAACTCGAACAGGCCCTTAAATGAATCTCACGCAGGACCTCGACATCTGGACGCTGATCGTCCACGCCAGCATCGTCGTCAAGGCGGTGATGGCGCTGCTGCTCATCGTCTCGTTCATGTCGTGGATGTTCATCTTCCAGAAGTGGTTCGTCATCCGCCGCGCGGTGGCGCAGACGGTCAAGTTCGAGCGCGAGTTCTGGGGCGGCCAGGACCTGAACGCGCTCTACCAGGGGGCGGTGAACCACCGCCACTCGATCGGGTCGCTCGAGCGCATCTTCGAGTCCGGCTACCGCGAGTTCGCCAAGCTGCGCGGCCAGCGCGAGACCGATCCGTCCGACATGGTCGACGGGGCGCGCCGCGCCATGCGCGCCACCTTCCAGCGCGAGATGGACTTCCTCGAGCGCCATCTCGCCTTCCTCGCCTCGACCGGCTCGGTCAGCCCGTATGTGGGCCTGTTCGGCACGGTGTGGGGCATCATGCACGCCTTCCGCAGCCTGGCCAACGTCCAGCAGGCGACGCTCGCGCAGGTCGCGCCGGGCATCGCCGAGGCGCTGGTCGCCACCGCGATCGGCCTGTTCGCCGCCATCCCGGCGGTGGTGGCCTACAACCGGTACTCGCATGACGTCGAGCGGCTCGGCAACCGCTTCGAGAGCTTCATGGAGGAGTTCTCCAACATCCTCCACCGCCAGGCGGTGAAATGAAATTGGTGACAGTCACCAATTTTCGTAACCCGTTAGACCGCGGCGCCCGTTAGACGACCATGCCCGCACTACGCAAGCGCGGCCCGATGAGCGAGATCAACATCGTGCCGTACGTCGACGTGATGCTGGTGCTGCTCGTGATCTTCATGGTGACCGCGCCCCTCATCACGCCCTCGGTGATCGACCTGCCCACCGTCTCCAAGGCCGGCCAGCCCAAGGTGGTGCCGCTCGAGGTGTTCGTGAAGGCGGACAAGGGGCTCGTGGTGCGCGCGCGCGACCGCTCGGGCGCCATCGTCAGCGAGCGCACCGTGTCGCGCAACGAGCTCGCCGCGGCGATCAAGGAGGCCCGCGGCAAGGATGCCGAGCTCTCCGTGCTGGTCGGCGGGGACAAGGACGCGCGCTACGAAGCGGTGCTGCAGGTGATGGACGAGCTGAAGAAGCAGGGCGTCACCCGCGTCGGCCTGCAGGTCAAGATCAGCCAATGACAGGAAGATGAGCGCTGCCGCCGACGCCTTGCCGTTCCGGCGCCACGAGCCGGCGCTCGGGCCGTCGATGGGCCTGTCGGTGGTGATGCACGTCGTGCTGATCGCGGTTCTCTTCTTCGGCGTTCGCATCCAGAGCACGCCGCCGGCGCAGGTGATGGTGGAGTTGTGGGATCCGCCGCCGCCCCCGCCGCCCGCCCCGGTGGTCGAGGTCAAGCCGCCCCCGCCACCGCCGGTGGTGAAGCCGGAGCCCGAGCCCGAGGTCAAGAAACCGGAAATCGTGCTGCCGGAGAAGCCGAAGCCCAAGCCGAAGCCGGAAGCGAAGAAGCCGGAGCCGAAGCCCGAGCCCAAGCCGAAGCCCGCGCCGCCCAAGCGCGACCTCGCATTCGAGAAGCAGCTGCGCGAGCAGGCGATGGCCGAGCAGAAAGCGCTCGACGACCAGCGGCGCAGGCTCGACGAGCAGCGCAAGGAGCGCGAGCTCAAGGACCTGATCGCGCGCCAGCAGGTGGATGCGCGCAACAAGGCGCTCGCCACCTGGACGGACAGGATCCGGGCCAGGATCCGCGGCAACATCATCCTGCCGCAGGACGTGCCCGGGAACCCGGAAGCCATCTTCGACGTCGCCCTCCTGCCCTCGGGCGACGTGCTGAGCGTGCGCAAGCGGAAGTCCAGCGGCAACGCCGCCTACGACGATGCGGTGGAGCGCGCCATCCTGAGATCGTCGCCGCTGCCGCTGCCGGACGACCGCACCCTGTTCCAGCGCCAGCTGGAGCTAAGATTCCGCCCTCAGGACCGTTAGCCTTCGGAGGATGCGCCCCTTGCTTCGCCCCATAGCCCTGCTCAGCTTCTTCCTCTTCTGGCTACCTGCCCACGCGCAGCTCACCGTCGAGATCACCGGCGCCGGCATGCAGCGCATCCCGATCGCCATCGTGCCGTTCGCCGGCGAGAAGGCCCTGCCGCACACGATCACGAGCGTGGTGCGGGCGGACCTGGAAAGGAGCGGCCTGTTCCGCGGCCTCGAGCTGCCGCCGCTCAATCCCGAGCCGACCGAGGCGACCACCATCAGCTATCCCGAGTGGCGCTCGCGCCTCGCCGACGCCCTGCTCGTGGGGTCGGTGGTGCCGCGGCCCGACGGCCGCTTCGAGGTGCGCTTCCGGCTCTACGACGTCGTCAAGCAGCAGGCGCTCGGCGGCATCGCGTACACGCTCGGCAAGGACCAGGCGCGCGCCGGCGCGCACCGCATCGCCGACTTCGTCTACGAGAAGCTGACCGGCGAGAAGGGCGTGTTCTCGACGCGCATCGCCTACGTGGTGAAGCGCGCCAACCGCTACGAGCTGCAGATCGCCGACGCCGACGGCCTCGGCGCCGAGACCGCGCTCGCCTCGTTCGAGCCGATCATCTCGCCGGTGTGGGCGCCGGACGGCCGCCGCCTCGCCTACGTGTCGTTCGAGAACAAGAAGCCGGTGATCTACGTGCACTCGCTCACCGACGGCAAGCGCCAGGTGGTCGCCAACTTCAAGGGCTCCAATTCCGCGCCGGCCTGGGCCCCCGATGGCAGCCGCCTGGCGGTGGTGCTGTCGCGCGACGGCGGCTCGCAGCTCTTCATCGTCAACGCCGACGGCAGCGGCGTGCGGCGGCTGGCATCCTCGTCAGCCATCGACACCGAGCCGCGCTTCTCGCCCGACGGCCAGTGGATTTATTTCACATCCGATCGCGGCGGCAGCCCGCAGGTGTATCGAATGAGCGCCGGCGGCGGCGAGCCGCAGCGCGTCACGTTCGAGGGGAGCTATAATGTCTCGCCCAGAATAAGCCCGGACGGCAAAAACCTTGCGTACATCACGCGCAACGCGGGCAAGTTTCAAGTGGCGCTGCTCGATCTTTCCAACCGCCAGGTGCAGATTCTCACCGACAGCGAGCATGACGAATCGCCCAGCTTCTCGCCCAACGGCCGGATGATCCTGCTTGCCACCGTGATCGGAGGGCGCGGCGTGCTGTCCGCCGTGTCG
>DASSPL010000378.1:0-3949 GCA_035699685.1 Burkholderiales bacterium
CGTGGTGCTCGTAGTCGCACCGTGGAACTACCCGTGGCTCACCTCGGTGAACGCCGTCGTCCCGGCCCTGCTCGCCGGCAACAGCGTGATCCTGAAGATGGCGCAGCAGACGCCGCTGGTCGCCGAGCGCTACGCCGAAGCTTTCGAGGCCGCGGGGCTGCCGCAAGGCGTGTTCCAGTACCTGCACATGGACCATGCGCAGACGGCGCGCATGATCGGCGACGAGCGCGTCGCCTTCGTCGCCTTCACCGGCTCGGTCGAGGGCGGGCACGCGGTGCAGAAGGCGGCGGCGAGCCGCTTCATCGCCACGGGGCTCGAGCTCGGCGGCAAGGATCCCGCCTATGTGCGTGCGGACGCCGATCTGGATTTTTCCGTCGAGAACCTGGTGGACGGCACGTATTTCAACTCGGGCCAGTCCTGCTGCGGCATCGAGCGCATCTACGTGCACAAGGAGATCTTCAAGCCGTTCGTCGACGGCTTCGTCGAGCTGACGCGCAAGTACCGGCTCGGCAACCCGCTCGACAAGCAGACCACGCTCGGGCCGATGGTGCGCGCCGATGCCGCGCAGACGGTGCGCACGCAGATCCGCGAGGCGATCGCCAAGGGCGCAAGGCCGCTGATCGACGCGAAGGAATTTCCGGCCGACAAGGAAGGCACGCCCTATCTCGCGCCGCAGGTGCTCGTCAACGTCGACCACGGCATGAAGGTGATGACCGAGGAGAGCTTCGGACCGGTGGTCGGCATCATGCCCGTCGATGGCGACGAGCACGCGGTGCGCCTGATGAACGACAGCCGCTACGGCCTCACCGCGTCGATCTGGACGCGCGACGCCGATGCGGCGCTGCGCATCGGCGACCAGGTGGAAACCGGCACCTGGTTCATGAACCGCTGCGACTACCTCGATCCGGCGCTCGCGTGGACCGGCGTGAAGGATTCCGGCCGCGGCTGTACCCTCTCGCGCCTGGGCATAGAAGCCTTCACCCGCCCCAAATCCTTCCATCTCAGGCTGAAGACATGAGCGCGGAGATCCCGCAGGACCTGAAGTACACGTCGTCGCACGAATGGATCGCCGACAACGGCGACGGCACGGTGACGGTCGGCATCACCGCGGTCGCCACCGAGCAGCTCGGCGACCTGGTCTACGTCGAGCTGCCCAAGGCGGGCACGCGCGTGGACCGCGGCTCGACCTGCGCGGTCGTCGAGTCGACCAAGGCCGCCTCCGATGTCTATGCGCCGGTGTCCGGCGAGGTCGTCGCCGCCAACGAGGACCTCGGCGGCGAGCCGCAGAAGGTGAACCAGGCGCCCTACAAGGGCGGGTGGCTCTTCAGGATCAAGCTCGCGAATCCCAAGGAGCTCGGCGAGCTCATGGCGGCCGACGCCTACCGGACCGCGGCCGGCGCATGAGCGACTACACCGCGCTCCTCGGCACTGAGGAGTTCGCGCGGCGGCACCTGGGCAGCGACGAAGGCACGCAGAAGGAGCTGCTCGCGGCGCTCGGACTCTCAAGCATGGAAGAGCTCATCGGCGCCGTGGTGCCGGCCAACATCCGCCTGAAGGAGCCTCTCGCGCTCGGCGCGCCGGTCACGGAGCTGCAGGCCACCGCCGACCTCAGCGCCCACGCCGCGCGCAACGAGATCTGGCGCAGCTACATCGGCATGGGCTACTACGGCACGCATACGCCGGCGGTGATCCAGCGCAACGTGATGGAGAACCCGGGCTGGTACACCGCCTACACGCCCTACCAGGCCGAGATCTCCCAGGGGCGGCTGGAAGCGCTGCTCAATTTCCAGCAGATGGTGATCGACCTCACCGGACTGCCGGTGGCGAATGCGTCGCTCCTCGACGAGGCGACCGCGGCGGCCGAGGCGATGACCATGATCCGGCGCAGCACGAAGAGCAAGGCGAGCGGGTTCTTCGTCGACGCGGCGTGCCACCCGCAGGTCATCTCGGTGATGCGCACCCGGGCCAAGTGGCTCGGCATCGACCTCATCGTTGGGGAAAAGCTGGACCCCGCGACAGTCTTCGGCGCCCACCTGCAGTACCCGGACACTTACGGCCATATCCGCGACCTGACGCCCGACATCGAGCGCGTGCACGCCGCCCAGGGGCTGGTTTCGGTGGGGACGGACCTGCTGGCGCTGATGCTGCTGCGCTCTCCCGGCGCGCTCGGCGCCGACGTGGCGATCGGCTCGGCGCAGCGCTATGGCGTGCCGATGGGCTACGGCGGTCCGCACGCCGCCTTCATGGCCTGCCGCGACGACTACAAGCGCTCGATGCCCGGGCGCATCATCGGCGTTTCGAAGGACGCGTCGGGCAAGGCGGCGCTGCGGATGGCGCTGCAGACCCGCGAGCAGCACATCCGCCGCGACAAGGCCACCAGCAACATCTGCACGGCGCAGGCGCTGCTCGCCAACATGGCAGGCTTCTATGCCGTGTACCACGGCCCCGGGGGCCTGAAGCGCATCGCGCTGCGCGCGAACTTCATGGCGCGCCTGCTGGCCGCGTGCGTGGCGCCGGACACCAAGGCCTATTTCGACACGGTGGTGTTCAAGGTGCCGTCGGCCGACGTGGTGCGCGCGCGCGCCGAGATGAAGCGCATCAACCTGCGCTATATCGACGCCACCCGGCTCGCCGCCAGCTTCGACGAGACGACGCGCATCGAGGATGTGGCGGACGTGGCGGAAGCCATCACCGGCTCGCGGCCGGATATCGAAAAGGCTGCACGTTCGCTGTCACTCGAGCCCGCCTCGATCCCCGCGGCGCTGCGGCGCGCCGACGCCGTGCTCGGCCATCCGGTCTTCAACCGCTACCACACCGAGACCGAGATGATGCGCTACCTCAAGCGGCTGGAGAATCGGGATTTGTCGCTGGTGCACTCGATGATCCCGCTCGGCTCGTGCACGATGAAGCTGAACGCGGCGGCGGAGCTCATCCCGCTGTCGTGGCCCAAGTTCGCCGGGCTGCACCCGTTCGTGCCGACCGAGCAGGCGCGCGGCACGCTGTCGATGCTGCGCGAGCTCGAGGCGATGCTCGCCGAGATCACCGGCTTCGCCCGCGTCTCGCTGCAGCCCAACTCCGGCGCGCAGGGGGAGTACGCCGGCCTGCTCGCCATCCGCGCCTACTTCGCGGCGAAAGGCGAAGGCAACCGGGACGTGTGCCTCATCCCCGCTTCGGCGCACGGCACCAACCCGGCGAGCGCGGTCCTGATGGGCCTTCGCGTCGTCGTCGTCGGCTGCGACAAGAACGGCAACGTCGATATCGGCGACCTGGAGAAGAAGCTCGCCGAGCACGGCCCGCGGCTCGCGGTGCTGATGATCACGTACCCGTCGACGCATGGCGTGTTCGAGGAAGGCATCGTGCAGATCTGCGAGAAGGTGCACGCGGCCGGCGGCCAGGTCTACATGGACGGCGCCAACATGAACGCGCTGACCGGCCTGGCCAAGCCGGGAGTCTTCGGCGCGGACGTGTGCCACATCAACCTGCACAAGACCTTCTGCATCCCGCACGGCGGCGGCGGACCCGGCATGGGGCCGATTGCGGTCGCCGCGCACCTGGCGGATTTCCTGCCGGACAAGGCGGGCGCGGTGTCGGCTGCCCCTTACGGCAGCGCGCTCATCCTGCTGATCTCGTGGATGTACATCCGCATGATGGGCGCGGCCGGCCTGCGCAAGGCGACCGAGCTCGCCATCCTCAACGCGAACTACGTCGCCGCCCGGCTCTCGGCCTATTTCCCGGTGCTCTATACCGGGCGGTCGGGCCGCGTCGCGCACGAATGCATCCTCGACCTGCGCAAGCTCGCCGACATCAGCGCCGAGGACGTGGCGAAGCGCCTGATGGACTACGGCTTCCATTCGCCGACGCTCTCCTTCCCGGTGAGCGGCACGCTGATGGTCGAGCCGACCGAGAGCGAGTCGAAGGAGGAGCTCGACCGCTTCTGCTACGCCATGAT
>DASSPL010000379.1:0-5183 GCA_035699685.1 Burkholderiales bacterium
CGAGAACGTCGAGGAAGGCGCGACCGTGGCGAAGCAGATCGACGAGGTGACGGGTCTTTCGACCCTCGTCGTGATCGACGCCAAGCGCCGCACCGCCACCGGCAAGGGGCAGCGACCGTCGGTCAAGCTGATCAACGAGGCCGGCGAGGAAGTGCGCATTCCCTCGACCGACCACGCCGTGAACATCAGCTTCCCGGTGGGCGCGGTCATCGCGGTGCGCGACGGCCAGCAGGTGGCCGTGGGCGACGTGCTGGCCCGCATCCCGCAGGAGGTATCCAAGACGCGCGACATCACGGGCGGCCTGCCGCGCGTGGCGGAACTCTTCGAGGCGCGCTCGCCGAAGGACGCCGGCATCCTGGCCGAGGTCACGGGTACCGTGAGCTTCGGCAAGGACACCAAGGGCAAGCAGCGCCTGGTGATCACCGACATGGACGGCGTCGAGCACGAGTACCTGATCGCCAAGGACAAGCATCTCCTGGTGCACGACGGCCAGGTGGTGAACAAGGGCGAGATGATCGTCGACGGCCCGGTGGATCCGCACGACCTGCTGAGGCTCCTCGGCATCGAGGAGCTGGCGCGCTACATCATCGACGAGGTGCAGGACGTCTACCGCCTGCAGGGCGTGAAGATCAACGACAAGCACATCGAGGTGATCGTGCGGCAGATGCTGCGCCGGGTCGAGATCGACGATCCGGGCGACACGCCGTTCATCCAGGGCGAGCAGGTGGAGCGCGCCGAGCTGCTGGAGGAGAACGAGAAGGCGCAAAAGGACAGCAAGAAGCCGGCGACCTACAAGAACATGCTGCTCGGCATCACCAAGGCGTCGCTGTCGACCGATTCGTTCATCTCGGCGGCCTCCTTCCAGGAGACCACGCGCGTGCTGACCGAGGCGGCGATCATGGGCAAGCGCGACGAGCTGCGGGGCCTGAAGGAGAACGTGATCGTCGGGCGCCTCATCCCGGCGGGCACCGGCCTCGCGTACCACAACATCCGCAAGGCGCAGGCCGCGGAGCCGGTGCTGGCCGAAATCCCGGCCGGCGCCCCCGAGCCCGCCCCCACGGAGACCGCGACGACCGGCGGCGGCAGCTAGGCCGTTTCTGGACGATGAAAAAGGCGCCTGCGGGCGCCTTTTTTATTTCTTCTTCTGCAGGCCCTGCAGCGCGGAGCCGAGCTGCTGGTGCAGGTTGGCCAGCGTGTCATAGCTGAGCGCGACCCGCGTCGCCAGGCGGCCGTTGATGTGCTCGGGCATCTTGCCGCCCTCCTTCGCCATGCGCGGCAGGGCGGCGAGCATCGCCGGCTCGAAGAATCCGAAGTCGATGAACGCCATGCCGGGCGCGAGGGTGAGCGCCGTGTAATTCGCCACGCGGGGCTGGTCGGAGTCGCTGGCGGGCACCAGGCGAACGCCCATGCCTATGGTGCGCGGTTGCTGCGGTTCGTCGGGTTTCTTCGGGTCGGCCATGATTTCCTCTAGTGAAGGCGTGCCACGAGCAGTCCGCTCATCGCCAGCGTGACGACGAGCGAGGCGCTGCCGATGATCCAGCCCGCGGCGCGCGGATAGGCTTCGACGCGCGGCTCGAGCGGCATATGCATCTTCTCGTCGGCGGCGACCAGCGGCCGCGGCGAGCGCCACTCGTTGAGGCGCCGCTCGAGGGCGCCGAGGCGCTGCGGCGCGGCGATCATGAGAAAGCCGACGATCAGGGCGAAGGCGCCGCCCGCGATCAGCACCCACTTCATGGTCTGCAGAGCGACGGCGGAGAAGAACAGGCGCCTGACGTCGACGCCGGGAACGTAGGTCGCGCGGAAGTCGAGCCGCGTCAGCAGGAAATAGACGGCGAGGGCGCCGCCGACGACCAGGCAGGCGCCGAACAGCGGCCGGCGCACGCCGAGGCCGCCCGCGGGCTCCACGTCGCGCGGCGCGTCGAGCGGGGCGATCGCCTGCTTCGTCGACACCCAGCGGTTCATGCGCGAGATGAAGCGCAGCGTGGCCGCGCTCCTCACGATCAGCGCGCAGCCGAGCGCGACGCCCGCGAGGCCGCCGGCGAGCAGCACCAGGATCACGGCCGGGATCACCAGCCGGTCCACCAGGGTAAGGAAGCTCATGTATTCCCCTTTTCTTGTTGTCGCCTGCGCCTGCACTGTAGAGGAAATCGCCTTGTAGTGGAAATCCCTACCCGGCCATGCGGCCGGGCGCGGCACGGCTATTGCTGACCTAGGGACATCAACTGCCTTGGAGGCTCGCAATGGAGCAACTGCAGCAATGGCGTCGACGGCAGGAAGGGAAGCTGGGCTACATCCTGTTGTGGGCCCTCGGGGTGCCTATTCCCGTCCTGTTCGTGATCTTCCTGCTCCGCGGCTGCACCTGAGCCGCGGGTCAAATCAACTTTTTACAAGGAGGTGCACATGTTGAAGTCCTTTATCGCGCTTTGCGCTGTTGCGGGTGTGGTTGGCCTGTCGGGCTGCTCCGGCATGGGCCGCGGTGAGACCGTCGGCACCGTGGGCGGCGCGGCTGCCGGTGGCGTGATCGGCTCCGCCGTAACCGGCGGCAGCACGCTCGGCACCCTGGGCGGCGCGGCGATCGGCGGCGCGGTCGGCCACGAGGCCGGCACGCAATACGATCGCAGGAACCCGCGCTAAATAGCGTCGGAACGAAAAGGCGCCCGCTGGGCGCCTTTTTTTTGCGCCCTATAATCCGGCGCATGGGGAGCCTTGGCGAACTGAGCACGGTAGAGCACGCGGCGAGGGTCGACCTCGCGGCGGCGTTCCGTCTTGCCGTGCGGCTGGACCTGCATGAGGGCGTCTGCAACCACCTGAGCTTCATGCTGCCGGATGGAAAACGCTTCCTGCTCAACGCTTACGGCCTGCACTGGAGCGAAGTCACCGCCGGCAACCTGCTGACGCTCGATCCGGACGGACGCATCCTCGCCGGCGAAGGCGAGTACGAGAAGACCGCCTTCTACATCCACTCGCGGATCCACATCGCCAATCCCAACGCGGCGTGCGTCCTGCACACGCACATGCCGTACGCGACCGCGCTCACGCTGCTCGAAGACGGCCGGCTGCAGATGGTCGAGCAGAACGCGCTGCGCTTCCATGACGACATCGTCTACGACGAGACCTACAACGGGCTGGTGGTGGATAACGCCGAGGGCGATCGGCTGGCGCGCGTGCTCGGCGCGAAGCGCGTCATGTTCCTCGCCAACCACGGCGTGATCGTCGTCGGCACCAGCATCGCCGAAGCGTTCGACGCGCTGTATTACCTCGAGCGCGCCTGCCGCCTGCAGGTGCTGGCGCGCATGATGGGCGGAAAGATGCGCCCGGTGCGGCCGGAGGTCGTGCGCGAGGCCTGCCGCATGATGCGCGCCGACGCGCCCAAGTACGCCGGCGCGCACTTCAGCGCGCTGAAGCGCATCCTGGACCGCGAGGAGCCGGCGTATTCTCGGTGAGCGGGTGCAGGTGCGTCCGGCGAGCGCGGACGACCTGCCGGCCATCCACTCGATCTACGCGCACCACGTGCTGCACGGCCTCGCCTCGTTCGAGGAAGAGCCGCCGCCGCTGGCAGAGATGCGCCGGCGCTACGAGGACGTCTGCTCGCGCGGGCTGCCGTGGCTCGCCGCCGACTTCGGCGGCGAGATCGCGGGCTACGGCTACTGCGCGCCCTACCGCACGCGCTCGGCGTACCGCTTCACGCTGGAGGACTCGATCTACGTCCGCGCCGGCTCGGAAGGCAGGGGCGTCGGCGGAGCGCTGCTCGGCGCGCTGATCGCGCGCTGCGAGGCGCTCGGCTACCGTCAGATCGTGGCCGTCATCGGCGACAGCGCGAACGCGGCGTCGATCAACCTGCACGCGTCGTTCGGCTTCCTGCGCGTCGGCATCCTGCGCTCGGCCGGCTTCAAGCTCGGCCGCTGGGTCGACAGCGTGGTGATGCAGCGGCCGTTAGGCCCCGGAGACGCTAGCCGCCCGTCGTAAGGACCACCTTGCCCTTTGCCTGACGGCTGGCGAGGAGCTTGATCGCCTCGGCCGCTTTTTCGAGCGGCAGCGTCTGCGACACGTGCGGCTTGAGCCGCCCCTCGCCATACCAGCGCGTGAGCTGCTGAATGCTGCTCGCGAACTGCGCCGGCTCGCGGCGGGCGAAGTCGCCCCAGAACACGCCGACGACCGCCGCGCCTTTCAGGAGCGGCAGGTTGAGCGGCAGCTTGGGAATGTCTCCCGCCGCGAACCCGACCACCAGCAGGCGGCCGCGCCAGGCGAGGGAACGGAACGCGGGCTCGGTATAGGGACCGCCGACCGCGTCATAGACGACGTCGATGCCGCGGCCGTCGGTCAGCGCCTTGACGCGCTCGCGCAGGTCTTCCTTCGCGTAGTCGATGCCCTCGTCCGCGCCGTGCTCGCGGCACACGTCGAGCTTGTCTTGCGTGGAGGCGCAGGCGATGACGCGGGCGCCAAGCGCCTTTCCGATCTCGATCGCGGCGAGGCCGACGCCGCCCGCCGCGCCCAGGACGAGCAGCGTCTCGCCGGGCTTGAGCGCGCCGCGGTCGCGCAGCGCGTGGTCCGAGGTGCCGTAGGTGAGCAGGAACGCGGCGCCGGTGGCGTAGTCCATGTCCGGCGGCAGCGGGATGAGCCGGTTCGCATCCGTCCTGACTTCCTCCGCGAACGCTCCGTAGGTGGTGAACGCCATCACCCGGTCCCCCGCCCGGACGTTGGTGACCCCGGTTCCGACCGCCTTGACCACGCCGGACAGCTCGCTGCCCGGCGAAAACGGCAGCGGCGGCTTGAACTGGTACTTGTTCTGGATGATGAGCACGTCGGGGAAGTTGACGCTCGCCGCCTTGACCGACACCACCACCTCGCCCGGCCCGGGCTGCGGCGAGGCGAGCTCCTCGATCACCAGCGATTCCGGCGGCCCGTACTGCTTGCAGAGAACGGCTTTCATCAACATAGAATGCCACATGCCCAAGATCACCACCGACGACGGCGTCGCGCTGCACTACGAGGAGACCGGATCGGGCGCGCCGATCGTTTTCGTGCACGAATTCGGCGGCGACCTCCGCAGCTGGGAGCCGCAGGTGCGCTACTTCTCGCGCATGTACCGCTGCATCGCCTACAACGCGCGCGGCTATCCGCCGTCCGACGTGCCCGAGGATTTCAACCGCTACTCGCAGGAGCGGGCGCGCGACGACATCCGC